>JAZUJV010000181.1:0-7859 GCA_045642945.1 Eubacteriales bacterium
GCTCGGCGATGCTGAATCAGCATCGGTAAAGCTGAGAACGCTTTTAGGCGGAAAGATTTATTCGGCGGATTGCGATGGCGTTGCGGGATCGGATGTGGAAAACGCGATTTTTTGGGCGCCGACCACAGCCGACGCAAACGCAATGAATCAAGAGCTTCGCAAAGCAGTGATGCCCTGGTGGCTGTGTTCTCCCGGTTATCAATACGAGGGAGCATCGTTTGTTCATGAGGACGGTCTCGTAAATTACCTGGGCGCTGACGTAAGAGAATATCTATACGGCGTACGCTCTGCGTTCTATCTTGATCTTTCCTCCGTTCTCTTTGTGTCTTCCGCAGATGGCGGAAAGGCGTTGGCTAACGTCGGCGGTATGGCGATACCGTTCGTCGTAACCGAATCCGGCGCACTGAAACTTACGGTAATAGACGATTCGCGAAACTTTGCCGTAACCGGCTGCGAATGGGCAAGTGCGGACAGAGTTAAGATAACCTATACCGGCGCGAATATCGGTGCGTACGAATATATTTCATATTACGTTCTCGATGCGAACGGCGCCGTTAAAAAATATGCGAAAATTGCCGCTTCTGCTTCTGCGAACGGCTCCGCGACGTTTGAACGTCCCGAGCTTGCGGAGGGGGAAACGCTGTACGTTATCAACGAACACGCGAATATCGACGGTAAGACCGACTACGCTTCCGCTCCCATAACGTTTGAAATGCCCTGCGAGCACGTAAACGAATCCGGAAAATGCGAGGATAACGGCGACGGAACGCACGTACAGACCTGCGATGTCTGCGGTGAAAAGTTCGGCGCTGAAGCACATAGCTTCACCAGCGGTATCTACCGCGACAACGGAGACGGCACGCACAGTCAGAGATGTACTCGTTGCGGCGCGTACGGCGTTGCTGTCGCGCACGATTTCTCCTCAGCGCTTATCAGCCATAACAACGTCGACGGTACTCACAGCACGCAATGCGTCTGCGGCAAAACGGCAAACGCGAAGATTCCGCACGAATTCCGAAGCGGGCTTTACCGTTACAATGCCGACGGCAGCTACTCGCAGAAATGTCTCGTCTGCGACGAATATACCGATGCTTCGGGTGAGGATTGGAGTTACGTCAGTTATTACGAATATAAGTCCTCAAAGGGTGTTTATGATATACTAAACACGGTGAACTATACGGTTGTTTCCGCCGACACGACCACGTGGAACGGCGGCGTATACGTCGTTAAAACCAACGTTACCATAAATTCCCGCGTTCAGGTATCCGGCGACGTGAAGCTGGTACTTGTCAACGGTGCAAGTCTCACCGTTAAAGGCGGTATCGGCGTTCCGTCTGACGCGACGTTCGCCGTCTGTGCTATGTCTATGGATCCTTCCGAGATGGGCACTTTGACGGTATGCGACGTTGAGGCGTACAATGCGGGTATCGGCGGTGATTACGCAACCGTCGGCGGTCCCGTTACCATTCACGGCGGCATTCTTGACGTAACCGGCGGCGGCAGCGCCGCGGGTATCGGAAGCGGCGCGAGCGAAACGATTGAAGAATATGAAACTATCGTTGTTACCGAAGCGTCCTGCTACGATATAACGGTTTACGGCGGTGTCATCACCGCTCAGGGCGGCAGAAATTCCGCGGGTATCGGCGGAGGTCTTTCGGCTTCCTGCGATGACATCAATATTTACGGCGGCTGTATCAAATCCTCCGGCGGCGCTTATTCCCCGAACCCTCTCGGTCTCGGACGCGACGGTATCCGTATCGGTACAATAACATATCCCGCAGGCCAGACACCTACATATTACGATAATATCGTCTATATCGGCTGTATCCCACAGTTTGGCAAATATGCTACCTGCGTAGAATCCGGCTTTAAGGATGCTTATTTTAATCTCAAAGATGAACTTTATTATTCTGCAATGGTCATGTCGCCCGCCACGCTGATCGGCGACGCGGCTGCACTTGCGGTATGGACGACCGAAGGCGCCGGATTCCTGCCTGCAACGGGGCATAACTTCGAGTCGTATAACATCAACGGCCACAATCACAGATGCACAAGCTGCGGCGAAATCGAAGTCCACACCGACGCTGACGGCAACGGCTACTGCGACGGATGCAGCGCGGCAATATACTATTATTTCAATACGCTTACCGAACAAATCGAAATGACCACGGTAGATTACTACTGCATTTCCTACGACGGTACGACAGAACTTAACGCTTTTGAAGGCGAAAATATCGGTTGGTATCTCGTAGACCACGACGTTACCGTCAACGGCAGAATCAACGTAACCGGCGACGTGAACCTTGTTCTTGCCAACGGCGTTAAGCTTACGGTAAGCGACGGTATCTCGGTCATAGCGCCTAACTCGCTCACCATTTATTCTTCGACGCAGGATGAGAATAAAATGGCCACTGTGACCATTCCGAATACCGACAACAAGGCGGGCATCGGCGGCTGCGTCAGCGACTTTAACGGTCCCGCTACCTCCAACGGTACGCTGACCATCTACGGAGGCCGCTATTCGATAAAAAGCAGCTACGTCGGTATCGGCGGCGGACGAAACGGCACTACCGAAGAAGACTATCTTACCGAATATTATCCCGCGCCCGCGTCGGAATGTAATCCGATTACTATATACGGCGGTGTCTATGATTTTTCCGGCACCGGTCTCGGAATCGGCTGCGGAACGTTGCTCGCGTCTGTCGGAGATATCACAATACACAGCGGCACGTTTTACGATCACAGAGCAGAGACGGAGTATCCGTACATAGGTTCCGCAGAATACAGCGCATGCGGCAATATCATCATCAACGGCGGCGTCTTTCATGACGCCAGAGGCGGAGGATGGTCCGCGGCAATAGGTACTTACGAAAGACATAAATCTACCTGCGGCACGATTACTATTAACGACGGCACATTTTATAACATCACCGGCGGCGGATATTCCGCGGCAATCGGTGCAGGCGACTGCTCCGGATGCGGTGATATTACCATAAACGCCGGCAATTTCTACAATATCAAAGGCGGCTACCCGGGCGGCGCGGCAATCGGCTCCGGCGTCAACGCAGGCTGCAGTCATATTACGATAAACGGCGGCTTTTTTACCGCAGAATCTGGCGGAATCCACGGCTTTGACGCGCCTGCCAACGGCGGCGTATGCGATAGAGTTACTATTAACGGCGGCTACATAAAAGCAAACGGCAACACCATAACCGGCATCGGAGCAACATACTCCGCGGACAACGTTGTTTACGGAAAGGGTGTTTGCCATTATGAATCCGGCGCGATGACCTACGTCGGAATTGAACCGATCAAAGGCAAAGCGGCGGGATGCGATTATCCCGGTTACCGCGAAGCGTATCGCAACTGCACGGAAAACTTATATTATACCGAATTTACGCTTGACAGCAATGCCTGCATCGGCGACGCGGACGCGTTCGCGGCTTGGAAAGCCGAAGGCGGCGCGGGATATCTACCCGCGACCGGCGAAGAACACCGCGACTGGGTATCCGTTAACGCAGACGTTCACAAATGCGGACATTGCGAAGTAACCGCACCGCATGCGGATACCAACGACGACGGTAAGTGCGACGGCTGCGGCATAAACAAGTATTATGAATTGGATTCTCAAACGGGAGAATGGAAGGAAGTTTTCCTTCATAAAGTAACTGCCCTTACGGCATCCACCACGACACTTTCCGGTGGTATTTATATCGTTACGGGTACAGTAACGGTTCCGGACAGAATTCAAGTTAGCGGCAACGTCGGCATTGTTCTTGCGAACGGTGCGGAATTGATTGCAAACGGCGGTATAGAAGTCGGTCAAAACAGCACGCTGACATTCTATTCTCAGACGCTTGACATCAATAAGTACGGCAAGTTGACCGCGATTGTTGCCGCAAGCGGTAATGCAGCCATTGGCAGTTCAAACGGCGGTAATCTTGTTATCAACGGCGGTATCTTTGACGTGCTCGGTGCTTCGAATGCCGCCGGTATAGGCAGCGGAGACAATGGTACCTGCGGTACAATTACGATCAACGCAGGCATTATCGATACGACGGGCGGTTCATCCGCAGCCGGTATAGGCAGCGGTGGCAACGGCATTTGCGGCGCAATCACGATCAATAACGGATATATTATCGCGAAAGGCGGCATTAACGGTCCCGGTATCGGATGTGTCGGAACCGGCGTCTGCGATACTGTTACCATTAACGGCGGCATTATCACAGCATACGCCGATGAAACTGTCGCAGAAGGTATCGGTGCGGGCGTAGGCGGCACGAATGTAAATGTCGTTTATGCTGACGGCGTGTATCACGAGACGAAAAATCATATTACCCGTGTAAACTATATTTGCTGCGACGCCTTGGCACCGAACTGCACAGAGCCGGGCTACCGTGAAGCGTTCAAAGTGCCCACTGAGGACGTATACTACTTTGCGCTTCCGTTCTGCGAAGCTTACCTTATCGGCGACGGCGAAGCTTATGAAGAATGGAAAACGTCCGGCGACGGCAGAATCGCTCCGAACGGACATACCTTCACCTGCGTTGATGGAACAACGCACGCCTGCGAAGTTTGCGGCACTGTCGGACAACACGTACAGGATGAAGAAACCGGAAGATGCGCCGATTGCAATATCACGATGTACTATGACTATAACGAAGGCACACAGTCCTTTGAACTTAAAGCGGTTCCTGTCAATGCCGAAGTACTTAGCGGAACGATCTCTGCGGATAAATACTACAACGGTGAATGGTACGTCATCCGCGGCGACGTATATGTCGACAGGATGATCACTTTCCTTGTAAAAGAAAAAGAACAGAATACGCATATAATTTTGGAAAACGGCGCCAATTTTAAGGCAAACAAGGGCATACGTGTCTGTAACGAGACCATTTTCTGTGCAACGACACTTGATAACGATAAGATGGGCAGAATCGAGATTCCGGGTGCCGATGCAAACTATGCAGGTATCGGATGCAGCTGGATAGGCGAAAACGACCCCGATATCGTTATTAACGGCGGCAGATACTATGTCTACGGAAGTCCCTGGAACGCAGCGATCGGCGGTGCTTACGAGATTCCCGCGGCTGATATAACCATTCACGGCGGCTATTTCGAGCGTATAGGCGGAGGTAATTACGCGGCTGCGATCGGCAGTGGTGTGCGGACAGGTTGCGGAGACATCACAATTACGGGCGGCTATTTCGATATCGTAAACGGGTCATGGCCTACAGCTTATGAAGGCGATAATGACAAAGCAGGCGCCGCGGCAATCGGCTCGGGCTGGTCGGGCAGCTGCGGTGAGATTAACATTTCCGGCGGTACGCTCCGTGCCATAAACACCAGAGCTTACGGTGCCGCGATAGGGTGCGGCAGTGAAGGCGCAACCTGCGCAGGCATAAACATCTCGGGCGGATATTTCATCGATATCACCGGCGGACCTAACGCCGCCGCCATCGGAAACGGCTGGAACTCGGGAGAAGTGAACGTAAACATCACCGGCGGCATCATGCACCTTTTGGGCGGCGGTACGGAATGGCTTCAGCATACCAACACCCCCGCTCTTCGCGCAACGAACGTGAACGTCGCGGACGGTATGCAGATGCTGGATTATGCCGACGGTTTACCGGGCGTCGTCGTTAACGAAGAAGAATACGAAAACAGACCTTATTTGGTTGTCTGCCCGGGCGATATGATTTCGACCTCTTCCTGCACAAAGGCGGGACACAAGGAGTATTACGCCGACACTTCCGGAATACTTTATTACAGGTACGATTATCCGACCAAACAAACGCTCAGCGGCGACAGAGAACAGTGGATTGCCTGGAAAAAAGCAGGATATACCGAATTTTCCTGGAAGCTTGATGAAGATATCAAATTCTACCGCGACGAAGAGCATTTCGATTTGATCGGCAATTATTATGACCTTGTCTCATGGCTGAACGATGATTCCGAAAACGGCGGCTTTATACCCGCCGCAGGGCATAAGTTCAATGTTGTGTTTGAAGACGGGCATCAATGCTCGGTTTGCAAGATTATAGAAGAGCATATCGACGAAGACACAAACGGCTTCTGCGATACCTGCGGAACGTTATTGGGCTCCGAACATATTGTGAAATCTCTCGGGGCACAGATAAACACGGCTACTTCTTCACTGCGTCTCGGCGCAACGTATAACGGCAAGCTACTCGAAAAATCCGAAAGGGAAGCCGTCAAGGATATGGGAACGATCTTCTATCCGTCTCATCTTCTCGGCGAAGAAACCCTCGATCTTGATAATACGAAAGCTGTTCGCATGAGCGCGAACGCAATTATAGAGTTCGTAGAAGATCAGGCTTTCGCCGATTACGAAACGTTCACGTTCTACGTAACCATCGTCGGTATTCCCGAAAACGGTTGGAATACGAAAATCGCCTTCCGCCCGTTCATCATTCTCGGCGACGGGACTATCGAATACGGTGAAGTTATGGAAAGATGCTATAACGATGTTGTAGTTCCAAAATTGAAATAAATGTGTAATAATCCCCAAATAATTCTAAAACAACTTCGAGGGAAAAATATTATGAAAAAAAGACTATTCAGTATCATCATCGCAGCAATTTTGATTATGAGTGTTATACCGCTGGCATCATTGTCCGTATCGGCGGAAACCGTGGTATTCAAAGGAATCAGCATTCAATACGATAACGCCGCGATATCCGACGTAGCGTCCGATAAGGTAATAAAATATACCGAAAACGGTGCGCTTACGGTGGATAAGGATATCCGTGCAAGGATTCTTATTGTCGGCGGCGGCGGCTCCGGCTCGTCCGGCGGGTCTGCTTCGGGTATGACAGATGGCTACGGCGGCTACGGCGGCGGAGTAGTTGATAAAACAGTCGATATTCCTGCCGGAACATATAATATTTGCATTGGTGAAGGAAATGAAGGAGTTGTCGGCACAACCGACAGAGTGTTCGGCAATTCCGGTAAAGCCTCCTCGATAGAAGGCGAAAATTTCTTTCTTGCCGCTCATGGCGGTGCCGGCGGTTCGTCTACGACTTCAAACGGCGCAGTTACGTCGGATATCACCGGTGTCAGCGTTTCCTACGGTGCCGGCGGAGCGATTAAAAGCTCCGGCAGCAACGGAAATAATGCTATCTCCAATACTGGCAACGGCGGAGAAGGCGGCTATAAAAAAGGCAAAAGCGGCGCCGGCGCAAGCGGTATCGTAATTATTCGTATCATCGACCACGTGCATGAATTCACCTATTCTGTCGATCCGGAAGACAGTACGAAACTTATTGCCACCTGCGTAAACGATGGCTGCAATATCGAAGGCGGCTGCCTCAAGCTCGGCCTTGTCAGCGAAGGCGCTTTCGACGACGGACTTGACGAATGGAAAAGACAAGGCGCGAAAGTTCCGACTATAACCTATTATGACAGCGAAGGCAATATCCACGAAGGCGATTGTTTCGCAAGTGGTGATTATACGGTAAAAGCGTCGGTCGGCAGCGCCGTGGCAAAGAAGGAGTTTTCGATAGGCAGCGGACATTACCATATCGTAAACGGCGTCGCTACCCAATTCAACACTACGACTTCTCTCCCGACAAGAAGCGGAAACTTTTTTCTCAGCAGTAACGTAACGCCGAGATCATCCTGGAACGTTCCTTCGGGAACAGTAAACCTCTGTCTTAACGGAAAAGTGCTGACTCTTGGAAATAACATAAAGATCAGCGTCGGCACGGGACGCACTCTTAATATTTTTGATTGCGGCACTAAAGAATATGCTTTCAGAGAAAACGCTTCGGCTTCCACGGCCGGACTTTGGATTACCGCAACAAGTGCTACGGCGACACATATCGATACCGGCGGCC
>JAZUJV010000182.1:0-6589 GCA_045642945.1 Eubacteriales bacterium
GTTATATGCATATGGAAAATGATATTTCATTTTTCGTGCTGCATATAGCGGCTTTTCTTTTTACCTTTTTTCGGATCTCCTAATATTTTTCGCCTTTCCGTCGGCTACTACATAGATGCACTTAATCGCAAGTTGCGACAAAGCATTCCGGCTACATGGCATGGAAAAGGGTATTCGGCAAGAAAATTTGTAAACTTTTTGTGAAAAAGGCTATATTTTGCCCGTTTTTTGTCGGTATAGTGAGGGGATAAGATTCTTTCGAAGTAAGGAAATGAAAAATGTTTTCCGAAAAACCTTGCTTTTCTAATCAAAAATGTCGGTATAGTGAGGGGATAGAAAAAGATTGAAAAACTGATGTCTGTTTTTCAGCAGTTATTTCAGTATTGTATAGTAGAGAGGATTATGTTTTTCTTTCAAGGAAAAGCCGTATCCTGTCGGAACTGCGAGAATCGTGACAGGAGTTTTTATCGTGGCTGTCGTGGCACTTGTGATTCGACGCATTATATCCGTGCCGATTCGATAGAACAGGTCGTGATAATGGAGCTTGGTCGTCTTGCCGAATTTCTGACAGACGATGAGGACGCTTTCACGGAGCTTTTGGAGCAAAAGACGAACGCCGTCGTGCTTGCGGAGTAGAAGAATCTTGAATCGGAATTGGCAACGGCAACCGCGCGAAGTAATGAGATTCTGCGCCTTTTTGAAAAGCTCTATGAGGACAATGTCAGCGGCAAGGTGACGGACGATTGGTTTATGCGCCTCTCGCAGAAATACGAAACAGAGCAGGACGAACTGAAACGCAAAACAAAACAAATCCGTGATCGCCTGACCGAGCTTGACGGGATGAAGACCAACAAGGAAACGTTTCTCCACGCCATCCGCAAGTTTATGGAGATGAAGACCTTGACACCGATGCTATTGCACGAACTGAACGAAAAGATCGAGGTGCATCAGATCGAAGGCACGGGCAAAAACCGCACGCAGAGGATCGTTATTCATTACCGCTTCGTCGGTTGCATCGACATCCCGTCCGCACCGAAAAGACCGCATTACACCCTCGACAGCCGCAAGGGCGTCGCCGTCGAATATCTTCCCGCCGTGGGATAACAAAAAAGCAGGTTCGGAAATCTATCATCCGAACCTGCGAAGTACAAAAACACAACCCAATATCTTGATTTATCGGCATAAAAATATCGAGTGTCCGTAAGAATCCTTTCAGATTCGTTATGAACACTCGATATGGTGCGGGTAACAGGAATTGAACCTGCACTCCGGTGAAAGAACTAGAACCTGAATCTAGCGCGTCTGCCAGTTCCGCCATACCCGCAAAAGTTATTTTGCGCCGAAGCGCTCGATTATTCTAATATAAAATGACCTTTTTGTCAATAGCAAAATCCTTTTATTTTTCTTTATAATAAAGCATGCAATGGCAAAATCCCTCGAACTCGGGGTCCTTGATCTGCTCGCGGAACTCCTTACACATACATTTCGTGTCCTCGCTTCTGTCCCTGCGGCAGGGGCAGTATCCTCCCGTCCGCTTAAGCCCTTCTTTAACGGTTTTGACGACTTCCGCGTCCTTATTCAAAGTGATTTTCAAAATATCCACCTCTTTCTGCCGGAATTATACCATATTTTTTTGTTTTTTACAACATAATAATTCAATAAACCTTCCCGTTTTGTTGACAATCCGTTCATAAAGTGCTATACTACTATGAAATAAAAGAAGGGAAGTGAGGCTAAGTGGAAACCGCGTTAGCGATAATAATATCTTTCGCCGCGGGAACGCTTATCGCGTACGTGAACTATCGCCTGTCGCGCTATTTTCTGATGTATAAACGCGATCTGTTCGTCAACTCGCTCTCGCTTCATTTCGTTTTCTCGGTGCTCTACCTCGTGGCTCTGTATTTCGTTTCGAAATATATTCCGCTTGACAGAAATCTTCTGCTTGTCGGCGGCGCCCTCGGCGTAACGCTTCCGAATATACTTTTTGTCTCCAAACTAATAAAACTCAACGATTCGATAAATTCCGAACAAACCGAAACGAAACCCGAAACCGAAGGAAAGGAGTGATGAAGGTTGGGTGAAGCTTCCGAAACCGTAATCCATCTTTTCGGCTTTCTTGACGTAACCGGCGAGGTAATAACCATGTGGGCGATAATCGCCGTGATAGCGCTTATTTCCTTCCTCGTTACGCGAAATCTGAAAGAACGCCCCGGAAAATTCCAAAACGTTATCGAAACCGGCGTCGAATACCTCGATAACTATTATACCGACCTGCTCGGCAAAAAACACACGCGGAAGTATTTCTTCTTCCTCGGCTCGCTCTTCGTGTTCATAATTTTCGCCAACTACTCGGGACTTTTGCCCGGTATGGGACTTACGAAATACTTTAAAGCCCCGACCGCCTCTCTCTCCGTTACTCTGGGATTAGGCATCTGCGCCTTCCTCTTCCTCCAATGGGCGGGCCTGAACGTCGGCGTCGGCCATTATTTCAAGCGTTTTATAAAACCCATGTTCGTCCTTATGCCGCTTCTCGTGCTCGACGAATTTATAAAACCCGCGTCGCTCGCGCTGCGTCTTTACGGTAACGTCTTCGGCGAAGAAACCGTTACCGAGGAACTCTACGGCATCCTCCCGATAGGCGTCCCCGCTATTATGATGGCACTCTCGCTGCTCTTCTGCGCGATACAGGCGGTAGTGTTCACAATGCTCGTGTCTATCTATCTCGAAGAAGCCATCGAAACCGATTAAAAAATATCTTAAATACAAGGAGACTTTAAAAATGACAGAAAATGCAATCATCGCAATCGCCGCGGCGTTAACGATAGCCGCCTCCACCGTTTTCCCGGCTCTCGGCCAGGGCAAAACCTCCAAAACCGCTATGGAATCCATCGCCCGCCAACCCGGCGCCGCAAAGGATATCCGTTCCACCCTTCTTATCTCCCTCGCGCTTATGGAAGCCCTTACGATCTACGGACTTCTTATCGCCTTTATGCTCGTCGGCAAAATCGGCTGATAATTTTAAAAAAAGAGGCAAAATATGTCCATACAGCTAAACGTCGTAATATGGACGGTCATAAATTTCTGCCTGCTTATGCTCGTGCTCAATTTTCTTCTGTTCAAACCGCTTCTCGCCTTTATGGATAAGCGTAACGCGAAGATAGAAAACGCCAAAAACCTCGTTTCCGAACGTGAAAACAAAAAGAAAGAAGCCGAAGCGTTTTTTAAAGCCGAAAACGAGCGCAAAACGCTTGAATATAAAGCAATGCTCGAAAAAGCGCTCGAAGAAGAAAGAGCAAAGCTCGAAACAGGTGCCGAAAAAGCAAGCGCCGAATACGAGAAAAAGCTCGAAACCGAAAAAGAACTTATCGCTTCCGAAAGCGAAAAAATGGTCTCATCGGTTTCCGAAAGCTTGGATTCTCTCGCTAAAGCGTTCGCCGAAAAACTTACGACCGTACGGTAGGATATTATGCAATTTTTATATTCTCTGATCAACCTGCTTCTTATAGTAGTTATAGTTGCAGTCGTCGGAAGAAAAACTATCAAAAAAATATTCGGCTCCCGCCGCGATAAATTGAACGAGGACCTCGATTTCGCCGAGAATCTCTCCGATGAAGAGGAAATTCCCGAAAATACCGAAACGGTAAAACTCCCCCCGCTTGATGAAAACGCCGAACTCGTAACCTTGCGCGAAAAGATAAAGCAAGACGAGCTCGATAGGGCTGCCCGCTTCAATTCGGTTTCCGCCGGTATGCGCCGCGAGGAGCTTTTTTCCGTGCGCGCAAAATCGGTCAAAGAGCTTTGCGCCCGCGTCGCGAAGCTTATGGAAAACGACCCGTATAAATCCGATTTCCGTGCCCTCGAGCCTATGCTCGTCGATAAGATTCTCGAACAAATCGCCATCACCCCCGGCGATATGGCGTATTTAAAGCATAAAGACGTCCTTTACGTTACTCTTACCTCAGCATTCCCGCTCGAACAGTCGCTGGTCGATAAAATAGCCGAAAAAACCTCCAAAATGCTTCACGCCGTCGGCGGTAAGCCGTCCTTCTGGATAAAAGTCGACCCGTCGCTTATCGGCGGCGTCTGCTTACGTATCGGCGATACCATTTACGTTTGCTCTGTCGCCGACAGACTTTATCATTTAGAGCGCGACCTCTGCCGCAGAAAGCTTGACGAAACCTTTAAATCCGAAGACCTCGTCAGCGATATGATGCAGGGCATCAATGAATCCGAACCCCGCGTCGATATCTACCAGCTCGGCAGAGTCATAAGCGTCTCCGACGGTATCTGCTGGCTCGACGGTCTTGCCGATATAATGTACGGCGAAGTCGTCGAATTCGAATGCGGCGAAAGAGGAATGATACTCGATATCGAGCCGGAGCGCATCGGCTGCGTCATCTTCGGAAGATACGAGCATATCGAAAGCACCTCCCGTGTCCGCCGCGTCGGCAGAATGGCAAGCGTTCCCGTCGGCGAGGAACTGCTCGGCAGGGTAGTCGACCCGCTCGGCAACGCCATAGACGGTAAAGGCACAATCTATACCCACAACCGCCGCCCGATCGAAAACAAAGCCCCCGATATCCCTTCGCGTTCTCCCGTTTCCGTCCCGCTTAAAACCGGTATAAAAGCCATCGACGCCCTCGTCCCGATAGGAAGGGGCCAGCGCGAGCTTATCATCGGCGACAGAAGAACGGGCAAATCCGCTATAATCATTGATACGATAATCAACCAGAAAGATAAAAACGTCGCCTGCATCTACGTCGCTATCGGACAAAAAGAATCCACGATAGCCGAGATGAAATCCAGACTTGAAAAATACGGAGCCATGGAATACACGACGATAGTCGCCGCTCCCGCCTCCGCCTCCGCGTCGATGCAGTATATCGCTCCCTTCGCGGGCGCCGCGATGAGCGAATACTTTATGTACGGCGGCAAAGACTGCCTCATAATCTACGACGACCTTTCCAAACACGCCGTCGCCTACCGCGAGCTTTCGCTTCTGCTTCACCGCCCGTCCGGCAGGGAAGCCTACCCCGGCGACGTCTTTTTTCTCCATTCCCGCCTTCTCGAGCGTGCCGCCAATCTCAATAAAGAAGCGGGCGGCGGCTCGGTTACCGCTCTGCCCATAATCGAAACTCAGGCGGGCGATATCTCCGCTTATATCCCGACGAATGTCATTTCTATCACCGACGGCCAGATTTTCCTTGATTCCGACCTCTTCAACGAAGGTCAGCGTCCCGCCGTCAACGTCGGTCTTTCGGTTTCCCGTGTCGGCTCCGCCGCGCAGTCCAAGCTTATAAAACAGATATCCTCCCAGCTTCGAATGGACCTCGCCCAATACCGCGAGCTCGCGTCCTTCGCCCAGTTCGGCTCCGACCTTGACGATTCCACGCGTGAAACGCTCGAAAGCGGCGAGCGGATGATGGCTGCTTTGCGTCAGCCGCGCTACGACCCGATGCCCGAATGGAAACAGGCGCTTCTCATCTATTCCGTGTCCAAAGGCCTTACCAAAAAAATCAAACCCGCCGATACCGAAAAATACGCCGCCTCTCTCTTCAAGCATTTCGAAAATAATGAAAAAGATATCGTGAAAATGCTCGAAACGGGCGCTAAACTCACTCCCGAAAGCGAAACCAAAGTCGCCGATGCCGTCAAACGATTCACGGAGGCGTATATTTAATGGCAACGCTTCGTGAACTTAAAAAGCGTCTCGGAAGCGTCAAAACCACGGGACAGCTCGCCGGCGCGATGAAAACCGTTTCCTCCGCCAAATTTTCTAAAATCAGCTCGCTTTCCGCGAACTTCAAAAAATATTCCGCCGTCTGTGATGTTGTCTCGAAAAACGGCTCGTCCTACGGCGTAACCCCCTCGCCCGACGCTCCCGAGGAGCGTAAAGCCTTCGTCGTGCTCTCGGGCAACCGCGGGCTTTGCGGCGGTTATAACGCCGAGCTTTTCTCGCTTCTCGCGTCGGAACTTAAAGAATGCGAGATACCTTATCATATAATCCCCTGCGGCAAAACCGCCGTCAATTACTGTAAAGAAAAGAAGATACCCGTTCTTCACGAGTTCGTCTTTCCCGATATCCCGTCCTCCGACGATTCCCGCGCCCTTTCCGATTATATAAGCGAAATATGGGAAAAGGGAAGTGTTACCGAGGTCGTCTTTATCTATCAGCGTCAGGTCAATACGCTCACGCGTATCCCCGAGGTAATAAAGATACTCCCGGCCGACCCGCCCGAAGAATTTGCCGAGGTCGAAACTCTCTTTATACCCGATAAAAAAACCGTCGACGGGATACTTTCCAAATTCGCCTTCGAAACGAAGATACGCTCCCTCGTTCTCGAATGTGCCTCCGGCGTTCAGGCGGCAACGCTTCTCGCGATGCGCTCCGCGTACGATAACGCCGAAAAAACGACTCTCGCGCTCGAAACCGAGATAAACAGAAAGCGTCAGTCCGACGTAACCTCAAGCGACATCGAAACCTCACCCATAATCGAAGAAAACTGAAAGGAGAACCTTATGGCTGCCGGAAATAAAGGAATACTGACCCGTATAATCGGCCCCGTCGTGGACGTAAAATTCCCTATCG
>JAZUJV010000183.1:0-6969 GCA_045642945.1 Eubacteriales bacterium
CATCAACACCCGCGACTATGAGGAGCGTGTCCCCGCGCTCGTCGAAGCGGGCGCCGATATCCTCTGTATCGACTCCTCCGAGGGCTACTCCGAATGGCAATCGAGAACTCTTAAATTCATCCGTGAAAAATACGGCGACACCGTAAAAGTCGGCGCCGGCAACGTAATCGACCGTGACGGCTTCCGCTTCCTCGCCGAAGCGGGCGCGGATTTCATAAAAATCGGTATCGGCGGCGGCAGTATCTGCATCACCCGCGAACAAAAAGGTATCGGTCGCGGTCAGGCCACCGCGGTCATCGAGGTCGCCAAAGCCCGCGACGAATACTATAAAGAAACCGGTATCTATATCCCGATATGCTCCGACGGCGGCATAGTTTACGATTATCATATAACGCTTGCCCTCGCCATGGGCGCCGATTTCATAATGCTCGGCCGCTATTTCTCCCGCTTCGACGAAAGCCCGACCAATAAAGTCAACATCAACGGCAGCTATATGAAAGAATATTGGGGAGAGGGAAGTGCCCGCGCCCGTAACTGGCAGCGCTACGATATGGGCGGCGACAAAAAGCTTTCCTTCGAAGAGGGCGTCGATTCCTACGTCCCCTACGCCGGACCTCTTAAAGATAACGTAAATCTTACGCTCTCCAAAGTCCGCTCCACGATGTGTAACTGCGGCGCACTCACGATCCCCGAGCTTCAAGCTAAAGCCAAACTCACTCTCGTCTCCGCCACCTCAATTGTCGAGGGCGGCGCGCACGATGTCGTTTTAAAGGACCAATCCAAAATAAAATAAGGGCTAAGCGATGCGGCGCAGACCTACCTTTTTCGTGAAAAAGGTAGGCGAAAAAGCTTTTAAAGCTCGCGCTTCCGCGCTCGTACAAAAAAACAATTATCCAATAAATCGAAAACGGGCGAAAGCCCGTTTTCTTCATTTTATGCGTTTTTTGTTCTTTGAACGAACCTCACCTCTCGTCGTACGATAGTACGCCTGTTCGGATTCGTCCAATTTGCAACCCCCCTCGCTACGCCCGAAACGCCATCAAAAGGGCAGGGAAACGATCCCTGCTCTTTTCTTGTTTTCTCCCCTGAATTACATAATTCGCCCTTGAAATATATTATGTAAACGCGATTTTTGACCCAAAAATATTTGCACAAATAAAAAAATCGAATTTTGTCAAATCTGCACAAATTCTCACCCGCGTTTGAGTATAAAATACAAAAAATATCGTAAAAATTATTGACAATTCCGATCGCGTAATATATAATAGCAGTTGAAACAATGGCGGCATTTTATTTATTCTGCCCGAAATAAGCGTTTTACCCCCGAAAAAACACGGGGGAAAGTGTATTTTTCGTCGGATTCGCGGAGCTCCGGAGCGTTGCTCGAGGATGCTTCGGAAAAAGAAATGTCATCAGCGTTTCGAAAAATCGGAGCGTCCGGAACGTCTCGGCAGGTTTTTTCCGCCCGCCGTATGGCTTTAATGGTGCGGCGCGCGTAAAAACGGCTGTCGTTTTTACGAATGATTATTTCCGCGATTTTCATATTCGTTACGGAACCCGTAAAAAAGTAAAGGAGTGGTCATCGACAAGCAAAAAGTCGCGAATCCCGTTATTTAATTTAAAAATAAAACAAGGAGATTCAAAACCCATGAAAAGATCATTAGCAATTGTCCTTTCCGTTCTTATGGTGCTCTCCTGCTGTACTGCTCTTCTTTCGTTCGCAGCGTTCGCTGACGCTCCTACGTTCGATTGGGCAACTGTATGGTTCAGCCCCGATGAAAACGGAACTTGGCAGTCAAACGCCACCGTTCCTGCCAACGAACTTTTCGACTATGATTATACCGCCGCTATCGTCGGTTCCGACCTTAAGATCGGCGTTGTGATCAAAGACGTTACCCTTTCCGGTACCGATGCTTCTTACGGCAACGGCAACGGCACCAACTTCCGCGTTTGGCTCCGCGCTCCTGAAGGAAGCTTTGATTCCTACAACTACTTCTTCGATATCTCCAAGAAGACTTCTTCCTGGGATGCTCAGATGAAGTATAACAAGAGCACCGACGGCAACTCCGGCGGAACAGTATTCGCATACGGCGAAACCCTTACCGGTTTCTCTTATGACGTAGCCGTTCTCGACGGCAACGACGGCAAGAACAACGTCGCTCTCGACGTTACCTTCCCGCTTTCTCTCTTCACCACCGCTACCGCGACCGGTGAAACCTACTGCGCTAATACTCCTAACGCAGTTGACGTAGTAGTTTCCGTTTCCAACAAAGCGGTTACCAACTACTGCCTCCACAGCAACAACAACACCGGTTCCCCCGTTTCGAAAGCTGTTTTCGACGCTAACGGAAAACTCGTTGCCGTTGCTGGCAATGCTTACATCGACGGCTTCTCCGCCGGTGAACCCATCGTTATCGACAGCGCTGAAAATTCTTGCTATCCCAATGGCCAGATTCCTTCCGATAACGATTACTACAAATTCACCTACAACGTATACGACGGCAAACTTTATATTGATTTGTCGCTCCATACCGTTCTCGCTACCAAAGACGCTACTTCTTTCGGTAACGGCAACGGCTCCAACATCCGTCTCTGGCTCTACGATCCGGCTAAATCCGCTACCGAAGCTTTTGATTCCTACAACTACTTCCTTGATGTAGAATATCATGCTGACGGCACCTTTACCGATCGTCTTATGTATAACCAGAAGGGCACTAAAGCCAACAACGCCGCCGCTCTTTACGTCCGCGACGCTGCCAACAAGCCCTATACCGTTGTCAACACGGTCAACACCGCTGCCGAAGACGGCTACACCTGGAATGCTAAAATAATCCTCCCGCTCGACGTTATCGCTACGGCTCCGGATTATGAATTCCAGTTCCAGCCCAACATCGGCTTCTACGGCGAACATCCCAACGATCCCGCAAAGGTTGAAACCGGCGGAGCGACCGTTGTCGGCTTCTCCTCCAGAACCTACGGTCATACCGTAGATCCGTACAACGCTTGGGCAAAAGATTCTGCTATTCCTTACGACGGCCAGCCCGGTTACTTCACCGACGTTGCCGTTCCTACCGAAGGCAGCATCATCACCGAGAACGTTGCTCTCGGCAAAACCGCTACCGCTCAGGGTCTCTATGGCGACAACTACAAAGAAGCCTACGTTCCCACCGACGGTAAAAAATACGAAAGCGGCTACACCAAAGGTTATTGGAACGGTCTTTCCACCTTGTCCAACCGTAACCCGCTCGGCGATGCGTTCATCACCGTCGACCTCGGCGAAGAATATGATAATATCTCCGCTGTTTCCGTATGGCTCTGGCCGGCGTTCGCTTCCGGTATCGCTGCTCCGTCCGAGATGACCGTTTGGGCATCCATCGACGGCGAAGCTTGGTTCGAAGCAGGCGAATACGACCTCTCCATGTTCGAAGGTGTTGTAGAAAAGAACCCCGCAGACGGACAGAGAGTTGCTGAGGCTGCTGACAAAGCCGCTCGCGATATGGTTATGAACTTCGATAACTTCCTCGACGCTCGCTACATCAAAATAGATGCAGTCGGCGGCTGGACGTTCATCGGCGAAATCGAAGTCGAAACCACCGAACTCGCTGAACAGATCTACATCAACGATATCAACTCCTACAACTGGGGCGTTGAAGAAGATGCTCGCAAATACGCTCCTATCCTTGCTTTCGGTAGCGGCAATACTGCTGCTCAGATTATCGGCGGCGAATGGTTCGGATGGTGGACCTACGTCAAAGCTACCTGGAATGCCGAAGCAGGCGCTTTCATAGTCAACAGCCTCCACCTCGCTTCCGACGGTCAGGGCTCCGAATACAAGACCGAAGTTCTCGGCCCGTATGATATCGTTCTCCTTACCTCCACTGCCGAAGGTGCAGAATATTCCGCCAATATCTCCCATTACATCTGGGATAACGTTAAACTCGGCGATAAGCTCTACCTCTACGGACTTAACACTCTTGCAGGCTCCGTTAAAGGTCAGTGCACCATTACCGACAGCGGCATATATTCTCCGTTTACCGTAACCGTTAAAGCCCCGATCCTCGGCGAAGATTATCTCCATATCGTTGCCGATCCCGCCGGCTTTACCGACGTTGACGTTCCCGCTATCGCTAAGATCACCAACGTTGCGCTCGGCTGTAACTTCACCGACGATTTCGTCAACAGCGCTACCTACTATGCAAGCCTTGTCGACGGCGTCGCTAAAGAAGCTCCCGGCCTCGCTTACAACAACACCGACCCGTGGAAAGCTTACACCCGCGGCACCCTTTCTACCGTATTTGATCTCGGTGAAAAACACGAAGATATCGGCTCCATCAGACTTCTCACCTATCCGTTCAATGGCGCAGGTATCGTTCCCGCTTCCAAAGTTCAGTACTTCGCTTCCAACAACGGCTTCGACTGGGAACCTGTTGCAACCATCACTACTACCGAAGAACCCAGACTCGTTGCTAACGCACACGACAATCCTTTCTGGATCGAAACCAAATTCGATAAACTTCTCGAAGCTCAGTATATCAAGATGTCCGTTACTACCGACGGCACCTTCTCCTTCATGGGCGAAATCGAGATAAACGCTTACGAATCCATCCCCGCCGCACACATCACCAATTCCTACGCCTATACTACCGACGACGCCATCCTTGCTACCTGGCTCATGGGTGACACCCTTAACGACGTCAACTCCGCTAAAGCTCATCAGTACTGGAACTTCGCTTCCGCTGCTTGGGATTCTGCCGAAGGCGCGTTCGTAGTTAATGAAGTTGTTATCGGCGACGGCGCTGCTGCCGACTTCCGTTCTCTCGAAATTCCCGATTACGGCTTCATCATCGGTGCTCACCAGACCGGCGCGTCCAAAGACACTGCCGCGTTCATCGCTTCTCTCGAAGTCGGTGATAAGCTCTACGTCCAGAACGTTGACATCGCCAATGTTACCAAGACCGGCATCGCTCTTGACGGCTACGTAGCTACCGAGCCCCTTGAAGGCTACTTCAAGTTTGCTGATGATCTCGCTATCCTCACCGCTGTCGGCTACGCCGGTGGCGACGCTACCATCTGGGTACCCTACAACGGCAAATTCACTCCCAAGGAGATCCGTTTCGAGATCTGTCAGGAATTCCAGGATACCGAAAGGACGATTCCGAAGCTTCGCGACTATAACTACTATAAGATTATGGTCGTTGACGCTAACGGCATAGTAGTTGACAAAGCTCTTACCCTCGGCGACACCACCAACGGCGATATCGTTATCCCCGAAGGCGGCTACGCTATCGGTGCTCACGGCGACAACTCCTCCGTCTGCGCGGCTATCACTGCTGCAAACATCGGCGACACCGTTGCTCTCATCGGTGTTGATCTTGCCGATATTGCCGGCAAATCCGAGGCTCTTACCGGTGCTTCCTTCTTCACCTTCCATACTCACGTTTACGTTGATAACGTCGTTCCTGCTACCTGCACCGTCGACGGTTACACCGAACACGTCTGCATCTGCGGCGATGAACTCGAACATACCGATATCGTTACCGCTACCGGCGTTCACAACATCCCCGACGGAACCGAAGTTGTTAACGTTCCTTCCACCTGCACCGAACACGGCTATTCTTACCAGATATGCCCTGTTTGCCACGAACAGGTCGTTGTTGCTGATTCCGAACTTCCTCTCGCTCCTCACGATTACGACGAGACCAAGTACGCCTTCCACAACAAATACGTCTGCCCGGATTGCGGCGACTTCAAGTACACCGATCCTTCGGGCGAAACCGAAGCTCAGCTTCTCATCGTCTCCCATAAGAACGCATACAACTGGGATACCTTCGATGCTATGATTCTTAACGGCGACGGCAGAAATTATGATGACTTCAACGTCAACATCACCACCCTCACTGCCTTCAACGTATATCTCGTTGAAAATGTGAACGGCGAATATGTTGCTACCAAGTACTTCGCAAAAGGCTACAAAGCAGACGATGACGCTGATTCCATCACCCTTTCCAACGGCGCGTTCTTCGTAGCGTTCTGCGCTTCTAACCGCTGCTACAACATGGCTAAAGACGGTGCCCTCCTCAACTACGTCTTCATCGACCATGACTGTAACGTCGACTCCACCGCAGGCTTCTCGAACGATACCAACAAGAATCCCAATGTATATCGTTCTCTCTACGTTCTCCCCGTTCCCGCTGCTGATTATACTCAGTATAACGCTGCAGTAGCTCTTACCACCGGTCTCGTAGAAACCGATTACACCGCTGAATCTTGGGCTATCCTTGAAGCAGCTCTTGCCGAAGACGTCTCCGGCCTCACCGCTGCTGATCAGGATAAAGTCAATGCCGCTGCTTCCGCTATCATAGCTGCTTACAACGGCCTCGTAGAAGCTAAAGTCGATGTAGTTTACGGCGACTTCGACGGCGATGAAGAATTCACCTCCGACGACCTCATCCTCGCTTGCCAGCTCTTTGCAGGCACCCTTGAGGAAACCGCAGGCAACGTTGCCGCTCTCGATGTTGACGGCGACAGCGAATTCACTTCCGACGACCTTATCTACATGTGCAAGTATTTCGCAGGTACCATCGAGATTTGGCCCGCAGAAATTGCAGACTGATCAAACTAAACAAAATTAAATATGGGGCGCGGCTTCGCGCCGTGCCCCACCATAAAATTTAAGGAGAAATTTCACAAATGAAAAAAATCGCATTAGGCATTGCTCTCGTAATGCTTCTCACGATGGCTTTCGGTGTATTTGCTTCCGCCGGCGAAGGCGGAACCGCGACCGTTTATCTTGACCTCTTCGGCCTTACCGAAGAAGACGGCGACATCACCTATACCGGTACTACAGATAAATATGGTCCCACCGACGAATTCGGCGTAGCCGTTCAGCTCGAAACCAACGACGTTCCCTTCTGTCTTTACAAAGTTACCGTAAACTGGGATCCCAACGTTATCGACTACGTTGAATAT
>JAZUJV010000184.1:0-3588 GCA_045642945.1 Eubacteriales bacterium
AAAGGTTTTGCCGAAGGGCTCGTAGAAGAACACGGGATCGTAGCCGAAGCGGCCGTCTCCGCAGAGCTCGTCGATGATTTTGCCTTCGCATCTGCCCGTGAAGGTCATTTTCTTACCGTCTTTGCGGCAGACGCAGATACAGCATTCGAAGTGGGCGTCGCGTTTTACCTCTCCGAGTTTATGAAGCTCTGTCAGAAGCTTATTTATATTCTTCATATCGTCGGAGTTTTCGCCGGAATATCTCGACGAATAGACGCCCGGGGCGCCGCCGAGAGCATCGACGCACAAGCCGCTGTCGTCGGCTATCGTAGTCATGCCCGTATAGTCGCAGAGCGTTTTCGCTTTGATATAAGCGTTGCCCTCGAAGGTATCGGCGTTTTCGATTATCTCGCCTTTGAAGCCGGTTTCGGAGATAGGAATTATTTCGGCTTCGATGCCGTTTTCTTCGAAGATGTTTTTGAATTCGCGGACTTTATGCTTATTGCCCGTGGCGAGAACTATTTTTAACATTTACTGTTCCTCGGTGAAGAAAGCGTTTATGAAATCCTCGGGGACGAAGGGACGCAAATCGTCGATGCCTTCGCCGACGCCGATATATTTGACGGGGATGCCGAGCTCGCGGCGGATGGCGAGTATCATACCGCCTTTCGCCGTTCCGTCGAGTTTTGTAAGGACAAGCCCCGTTATATTCGCGGCTTTGCCGAATTCTTTTGCCTGGACGAGAGCGTTCTGGCCCGTGGACGCGTCGAGTACTATGAGCGTTTCGCGGTTGGCGTCGGGGGCTTCGCGGTCGATGACGCGGTTTATTTTCGCGAGCTCGTCGATCAAGTTCTTTTTATTATGCAGTCTGCCCGCGGTGTCGATTATAAGCACGTCGACGGAAGATTTTTTGGCGGCGGCGACGGAATCGAAAACCACGGCGGCGGGGTCGGCGCCTTCGTTTTGTTTGATTATCGGGACGCCCACTCTGTCAGCCCAGATCGTAAGCTGTTCGGCGGCGGCGGCACGGAAGGTGTCGGCGGCGGAAAGCATTACTTTTTTGCCTTTTTCGGTAAGGTCGTGGGCGATCTTTCCTATCGAGGTAGTCTTGCCGACGCCGTTGACGCCGATTATCAGGATGATATTCAAGCCGTCTTTTAAGGTAAGCTCGCCGCTTTCGCCGACGCAGTCGCATAAAATTTCTTTGAATTCCTCGCGGGCGAGGGAACATTCTTTGATTTTTTTCTCTTTTAATCTCGCTTTCAGTTCCTCGACGAGATAATCGGAGGTTTCGACGCCGACGTCTGCCATTATAAGCACGTCGAGAAGTTCGTCGTAGAAATCGTCATCAACCTTATCGTAGGAGGAGAAAAGGTCGTTGACGGGTTTTAAAAGCGCGTCTTTGGTCTTTTTGAGACCGGATTTAAGTTTATCGAAAAAGCTCATTGGTCGGTGTACTCCTTGATATTTTCGTCGAGCTTCGCCATATTGAGTTTCATATGGTCGGAGATGCCTTTCTGGTGCATCGTGATACCGTAGATGGTATCGGCGCGTTCCATGGTTCCGCGGCGGTGGGTTATTAAAATATACTGTGTTTTATCGCTTCCGCGGCGGACGTAGGAGGCAAGCTTGACGACGTTGACTTCGTCAAGCGCGCTTTCGATCTCGTCGAAGACGCAGAAGGGCGCGGGGTTGACTTTCTGCAGCGCGAGGTAGAGCGAGATAGCGGCGAAGGATTGCTCGCCGCCGGAAAGCAGAGAGATGCTTCGGACGCTCTTGCCCGGGACTTTTAAGATTATGTCGATACCGCATTCGAGAGGCATCATCGGGTCGGTAAGCTCGCATTTCGCGCTGCCGCCTCCGAAGAGCTCGCAGAAGACGGAGTTGAATTCGACGTTTATTTTGTCGAAGCATTCAAGGAACGTCTCTTTCATGCCCGAGGCAAGCTTGGTTATCGTTCTGTCGAGCGAGGCACGGGCTTTGTTCAAATCGTCGGTCTGTGTCGTCAACGTATCGTAACGCTCTTTGAGCGCGGCGTATTCCTCGACGGCGTTGACGTTTATGACGCCCATGGAACGGATTTTGGCTTTAAGAGAATTGAGGCGCGAAGGCGCTTTATCCATTTTCTCTTTCGGGAGACGGAAGCGCTCGGCATCGGAATAGGTGAGCTCGTATTCATCCCAGAGTTTGCCGGAGACGGTGTCGTATTCCGTGTTGACGGAATTGCATTTCATCTCGTCCTCGGTAACGCGGCGGAAGGCTTCCTCCTTGACGGCGGAGACCTCTTTTTGTTTACGGCGCATTTCGTTTAATTCTTTTTCCTTCTCTTCCCTTCCGGCAAGCAGATCGGCAAGACGCTTTTCGCATCCCGCGATGACGCTGTCGTATTCGGCGAGTTCGGCGTTAAGTTTGCCTATCTCGGAGGTACGGGAAGAGGCGGTCTCGTCGGCTTTACGCGCGGAATCCTCGGCGAGAGCGATTCGGGCGGAGATTTCCTCCTCACGCGTTTCGCATACCGAGAGGCGTTCGCCCGCAACGGCGAGTTCGTTTTTGGCGGCGTAAAGCTGCATTCTCGCTTCGTTGACTTTATCGAATATCTCTTCTTCGGCTTCTTTGGCGGAAACGGCTTCGGTACGGCATTTTTCGGTCTCGGCTTCGGCGAGAGCGACGGCGGTATCAAGCTTTTTTATATCTTCTTCTATGGCGGCGAGTTCGGAATTTATATTATCGAGCAGAGCGCTGCCGGAGGAGATAGCCTCGATATGAGAGCGTTCCTCTTCGATCCTCGCGCCGAGCGAATCGGCGAGAGAGGTAAGATCGGAGCGGGAGGCGTTGGCGCCGGAAAGCACGACGCGAAGGTCGGAAAGTTTCTTTTCGAAGGAGGCGACGGAATTATTTTTATCATCGCTTTCTTTTTCGAGAGCGGCGACGGCGTTTTTACGCTCTTTGACGGATTCTTTTAATTTTTCGATATCGCGGGCGCGGGTAAACACGCCGACTTTGGAAGCGCTCGAGCCGCCGGTATAGGAGCCGCCGGCGTTGATGACCTGACCGTCGAGGGTAACGGTTTTTACCCTGAAGCCCGTTTTACGCGCGATGGCGGAGGCAAAGTCGATGTTTTCGGCGATTATCGTTCTTCCGAGAAGGTCGTTGACGACTCCCTCGAAACGTTTTTCGTAAGAGACGAGCTCGGAGGCGATACCGACGTAGCCGTCCATATTTTTGACGGAAGAGACGTCGGCGAGCTTTCCTTCGACGCTTTCGAGCGGAAGAAAGGTGGCGCGGCCGAGTTTATTTTCTTTTAAGTAGCGGATGCACGCTTTCGCGTCGGATTCTTTATCGACGACGATGAACTGGACGGCGGCGGCAAGAGAGGTCTCTATCGCGACGGTATATTTATCGGCGCTGGAGATTATGTTGGAGACCGTGCCGTAAAGCTTGACGTCGGAGGAGCCGTTCTTTATCTTTCCGTTACGGCAGTCGCCGACGACGCGTTTTACGCTGTCGGAATAGCCTTCGAGCAGCTGTTCGAAGCGGGTAAGCTGTTCGAGTTTTTGTTCCTCCGCGGAAAGGCCGACCTTCGCTTCGCTAATCTTTTCATCGAGCTCG
>JAZUJV010000185.1:0-4142 GCA_045642945.1 Eubacteriales bacterium
TTTTCCGCCGTTTTTGCGGCGGCGACGTCGATTCTGGCAAAAATCGGCATAAGCGACGTGGAATCCAATCTCGGCACGGCGATACGCACCGGAGTCGTTCTCTGTATGGCGTGGATCGTTGTTTTTATGAAGGGAAAACAAACCAAGCTGAAAACGCTTGATAAAAAAGAGCTGGGCTTTATCGCCTTATCCGGCCTTGCTACCGGAGCGTCGTGGCTGTGTTACTACTACGCGATCCAAAACGGCGTCGTCAGCGTAGTCGTCCCTATCGATAAGTTGAGCATAATCGTTTCGATACTCTTCTCTTATATCGTATTCAAAGAAAAACTGTCGAAAAAAGCTTTTCTCGGGCTTGCGATGATGGTAGCTGCAACCGTCTGTATGGCTTTATTCGGATGATCATAAAACCCACCGAACTTTCGGTGGGTTTCGTTATATATCGCTTTTTAAATAAGGTCAGTTGCGTATGCCGAAGCGATTCGCAAAGAGTTCGAGCCGTATCTGGCTCTTACGCGGTCAAGCGTCTCTTCAAGTGAACGGCGGCGGGAATATTTTTTATCTCTTTCGCTTGAATATACCTGCTGTTGGTCTCCCACACCGTCGTCAACCGTAAGCTTTTCGGCGTGGACCGTTACAGCGTATATTTCTTTTTCGGGATTTTTTATTTCGTTTATTATTCCTATCGCGGCTTTTGATATATCCCCGTAAAGACAGCTTGGATGCGATAACTGCTCGCGGTGAGAAAGTACCGTTCTGTCGGGATTTTTTATCGTTACCGAAACGGTGTTGCAGCATAAAGAATGTTTGCGTAATCTTGCCGCGACGGAATTTGAAAGCCACGTCATAGCGAACGATATATCCGATTCGGTAACGAGATTGCGCCTGAACGTCATACCGTTCGAAACCGATTTCGGCCTCGTCTCATACCCCGCCACCGCGACCTCGGAATAATCTCTGCCGAGCGCGAAATCCCGAAGCATTATTCCGTTTTTTCCGAAAGTATCTCTTATATAATCCAAGTCCGAACAGGCAAGGTCTCCTATCGTGAATATCCCCGCGCCGCAAAGCGTCTCGGCACACGCCGGACCGACGAAAAGCAGGTCCCCGACGGGAAGCGGCCATACCGTGGAATGAAAATTCTCGTAAGGTATAACGGTCGTCGCGTCGGGCTTTTTCATATCGCTTCCGAGCTTAGCGAACACCTTGTTGAAGGAAACTCCGACGGAGACGGTTATGCCGAGCTCGTTTTTTATCCGTGCGCGTATCGAATCGGCTATATCCTTCCCGCTTCCGAAAAGCTTATAAGACCCCGTAACGTCGAGCCAGCTTTCGTCTATTCCGAAAGGCTCGACAAGGTCGGTATAATCGTAAAATATCTTATTCATTTTTTGCGATATCTCGGTATAAAGCCCATACGTCGGACGGACTATATTGAGTATCGGGCATTTCTTTTTAGCCTGCCATATCGCTTCGCCCGTCTTTACCCCGAACTTTTTCGCAAGCTGATTTTTTGCAAGCACTATGCCGTGTCGGTCCTCGACGCTTCCGCATACCGCCATAGGCGTTTCGGCAAGCTTCGGGTTGAGCATAGTTTCGCAGGAAGCGAAAAAAGAGTTCGCGTCGCAATGGAGCACCGTCCTTATTTTATCCCGTTTATCTTCTTTTTTCGTACTTCGGAAATCCGAATTGAACATAAGCCGGCTTCCGTCGTGCGGTCCCATATACATTGTCTTTACTTCCCTTCCGGTGTTTACGCTTTTATTCTATCATCGCCGTATCGGGAAGTAAAGAACATATGTTCTTTTTGGGATTTTTGCGGGACAAAAGAAAAAGCCGAAGGAGATTAAGCCTTCGGCTGTAAATATTACTTTTTGCCTTCGATATCCTCGATAGAGGTCTCGACGCTGTGTTTAATGGGATCCCACGCGACTTTTCTCTTGAATATCGCGGCGATACCGATAGGAGCATAGGTGAGCATGAACAGCGGGAAAGTAAAGAGATATTTTATTCTCTCACCCGGAGTACAGCTTATCGAATCCCATTCGGTGATGACCGTAATGAATCCCACTATAAACAGTAGCATATAAACGATGACTATGTAATAAAGAATAGGCATCAGCAGGAAGACGAAAACGTTCGCCATCGTCGGGAACTTCGCGATTATCGTTATTCCGTAGATACATTCCGCCGTGCAGCAGAGCACCGAAAGTACGGTGAAGACTATCGCGGGACATATCGTCATAAACATATCGTAGCAGGCGAAGGAGCCGCGGAAGATACCTCCGAAAAGTTTTCCGCCGTATTTACCGAATACCTGATAAAAGCCTTTCGCCCAGCGCATACGCTGCTTCCAGCTTTGTTTAAAGGTTTCGGGCTGTTCGTCGTAAACTATCGAGTTGCCGCTGTAACCGATTTTTTCGCCTTTGACGATAAGGTCGGCGGAAAATTCGATATCTTCGGTAAGAAGATGGTAAGGCCAGCCGCCGTTACGCGCGATTATATCGCGGGAAACGCAGAAGCCCGTGCCGGAGATAGCGCAGGAAGTGCCGAGTCGCATACGCGCGTTGTTAAGATACTTCGCTTCGCGTAAGAACCAAAGAGAATAACCGGCGGATATCCAGTTCGTACCGTAGTTTTTGGAGTTTCGGTAGCTCGTAAGAGCGGCGTATCCGCGATTGAAGTTGACGTTCATTTCTTTTATGAAATTCTTGTCAACGAGGTTATCGGCATCGAAGATTATATAAGCGTCGCAGTCGTGTTTTTCTTCGAGAAGCTTTTTGAAAAGCATATCGAGCGCGTAGCCTTTTCCGACGAGCTCGTTATTAAAACGTTCTATTACCGTAGCGCCGTGGTCTCTTCCCACCTGCGCGGTATTGTCGGTACAGTTATCGGCGACGAGGAATATTTTCACAAGCTCCGAAGGATAATCCTGACGGTTGATACTGTCGAGCAGGTTTCCTATAACGTTTTCTTCGTTGCGTGCGCAAATGACAACGCCGAATTTATTCTGTTTTTGACTTTTTACGGGGAGAGATCGATCTTTGCCGAGGAATACGTAAAATATATAGAAAAATTGATAAATATAGCAAAGAACGAAGACGGCCGTAAGGACATAATTGCAAATCGAGAATATTTCTTTTATATCCATATCTGACCTCCATAAGCTTTAATATTATACACTCATCAAAAGCAAATGTCAATAGTAAGCCCCCCGCTTTCGCGGAGGGCTTGTCTTATATTCTTTTACAGTCTTTCGGCTATCGCTTTAAGGAATCCGAACGTATCGGTCTGCGTTTTATTTTCGAGCGTAGATATAGCAAACAGGTCTTTTGTCATTATACCGCTCTCTATCGTATCTATACAAGCCTTTTCGAGTCTGTCGGCGAATTCGGCAAGCTCCTGAATACCGTCGAGCTCTCCCCTCTTTCTCAAAGCTCCCGTCCACGCGAATATGGTGGCGACGGAGTTGGTTGAGGTTGTTTCGCCCTCGAGATATTTATAATAATGACGCTGAACCGTGCCGTGCGCGGCTTCGTATTCGAATTTTCCGTCGGGAGACACGAGCACGCTCGTCATCATCGCCAGCGAGCCGTAAGCCGTGGAGACCATATCGCTCATAACGTCGCCGTCGTAGTTTTTGCACGCCCAGATAAATCCACCTTCGGAGCGGATAACGCGGGCAACGGCGTCGTCGATAAGGGTATAGAAATAGGTTATTCCGGCTTTATCGAATTTTTCTTTATATTCTTTCTCGAATATTTCGGCAAAAATATCTTTAAAGCGGTGGTCGTAGGTCTTGCTTATGGTATCTTTGGCGGAAAACCACAGATCCTGCTTCGTATCGAGAGCATAGTTGAAACAGCTCCTCGCGAAACCGCTTATGCTCTTGTCGATATTGTGCATTCCCTGTACTATGCCGTCGGTCTTGAACTCGTGGATAAGCGTGCGGGTCTCAACGCCGTTTTTATCGGTAACGACTATTTCGGCTTTGGAGCCCGCTTCGGCCTTTACCTCGCTCGCCTTATAAATGTCGCCGTAAGCGAGACGCGCGATAACTATCGGCTTATGCCAGTTCTTAACGTAAGGCTCGACACCTTTTACGATTATCGGGGCGCGGAATACAGTACCGTCGAGTATCGCTC
>JAZUJV010000186.1:0-2116 GCA_045642945.1 Eubacteriales bacterium
CCGCTGCAACGATTGTACCAACAGCTCCATAAAAACGATAGAAGAATTCAAAGAGCTTTTCTATCGCTGCCTGGGACTCATGGAGGATTTCTACGAAATAAGATACAAAGTTCCCATAGCCGTCAAAACGGCTGATGCCAAAACGATAGCAAAGCAGTCCGGCCTTGTCTTCACTCCCAGCACGGACGTTGCCGAAAGAGTTCTCGGCTTTGCCCAGAAGAAACACGGCAAATACAGCCTTATAATCGAAAACGGCAGCCCGAGACTCGCGTCCATCGATACGATGGTACACGAAATGACTCATATCTGGCAATATCTCAACTGGGACGACGCACAGATACGAAAGATATACGGAATGGCGAAGCCCGCCGCTACCGCCCTCGCACGCGATATACTTTACGAGGGTATGGCAATGTGGGCGTCTATCCAGTATCTCTACCAGATAGGCGAAACCTATTACGCCATCCAGCAGGAGGCCCTTGCGGCGTCGAGAGCCGACGTATACGGACTCGGCTTCTGCCTCTATCGCGAACAGTATCCGCTCGTTAAGGATTCCTCGCTGCTGAAATATACTCCGTTCTCTCAATTCCCGACGCTCGATCAGGAAAAGGTCGCCGCGATAGTCAACGCGATAATTTCCCGATAAAAGTCAATTTTCGTTCGAAAGGGGAGCTATCTTGTGAGTGCTCTTATAGATTCGTATAACCTGATAATTTCGCGGGTTAACGAAATAAACGATAAAATCCATAAAGCCGAACAGCAGATCGAAGGCCTCGGCGCGTCGCTTTCCGGCGATACCAACGCCCGAATCCAAAAGCTCGAGGAACAGCTCGTCAAAATTGACGATTATCTGCTGAAAATAAAGGGCTTCGAGGAGCTCGCCAAAAAGAATCTGGACAGCCAGAACGTCCTTACTATCGAGGCGCCTCCGGGATACAGGGTTAATCTCAACAGGCTCCGTAACTGGGCTATGATGATAGACCCGACCTCCCCTAACGACCCGTATGCACAAAGGGTGCTTATCGTCGCGAAGTGTGACGAATGCTTCCTTAATAAGAAACAAACCGAGTTTAAAGAGCGTATTGAAATGCTCAAAAACGGCAGCGATTCCGGTGCGAGCGACGAGATAATAGCTTTGCAAAACTCTATAAAAACCTATAAAGAAGAGCTGAAGCAATATGCCGTCAGCGCCGAGATGAGCGAATTTTCGAAAGCCGTCGTCGAGGCAAACGATTCTCTCTGGAACCGTGTTTCTCCCGAAAAATTCGTCAACCGTCAAACCCCCGCCAAGGTGCTTTCTCCCGGTGCCTACGCCGCGCCGCTTCTTTTCGAAAAGGAAGAACGCGTTTGGCTTAAAAACGCGATGGGCGACTGCTACGATTCCGAAAACGGAAGAGTCCGTCTGCCTATCGAAATCGACGCCGCGGCTGAGTACGTGATGACTATACTCTGCTCGCCCGCCCGCCGTAAAAAGCTCGATAAAGCGCTCCAGAACCTTATTTTAAGCACAATAAACGGCAATCCCGCCGGCAGCCGAAAGCTTTATATCCTTGACGGAGTAAGGTATAATTCCTCCTCTATCGGCGATTTGAGAAAACTCGAGGAAACCTTCGCGATTGAAAAGATTCCGAGAAACCCCGAACAGCTTACCGCTGCTCTCGAACAGATAGTCTCCTCCTTCGCCGGTACCGACGAAATTCTCGAGCTTTACGATTCCGTCTCGGAATATAACGCGAACGCCGAAAAAGAGAAAAAGCTACCGTATACCACCGTTCTCCTCTTCGGAAACCTCTCCTCCTTCGAGGGTCACGACCGCGACCTTATCCAAAGAATACTTACAAACTACGAGCGCTACGGCATCTCCTTCATATCCGTCTCCTACGCCAACTCCGAGCCTAAGGACGAAGAAAAACGGATAATGCCCGAGTATGCCTCCCAAAACGCCATCCGCGTAAGTATGCTCAAAAACGAAACCACTATCACCTTCGCCGAGGGTAAACCCCAAAGATTCACATGGTATTCCTTCGACGGCGAACTCTCCGACGAATACGCCGCTTCCGTCGCGGACGTAAAGACCGCCAAAGAAACGATAGGGAATGAATACATTAAAAGATAT
>JAZUJV010000187.1:0-9201 GCA_045642945.1 Eubacteriales bacterium
TTCCGTTCATCATCGCGTATATTTTCGCGGAATGCTTCAAGCCGCTTGTAAAACGCTCGGAGGGGAAGCGGAATTTTAAGACGCGGTTTTTGGTTTTGCTCGCCGTTTTGGTGTCGGCGCTTTCGCTGCTTACGCTTTTATACGCGGCGGCGCGGGAGATTTTTAACGAGATAGGAAAGATAGCGGAAAATTTATCGGGCTTCGTGGCGAAAATACGCGACGACGAAGAATACGCGGGGCAGATAATAGAAAAAATCGGCGCGGTCTTCCCTTTTTTCGACGTAAAGCCGAAGCTTTGGGAGATCCGCGCCGATTTAGACGACAGACTTTGGGAGTTCGGGATGAAACTGACCGACAAATTTTCGGGCGGGATGATAGGATTTATCGGCGGGGCGGCGGCGTTTTTGCCAAGCGCGCTGCTTACCTGCGTCGTAACGATAGTTTCGGCGTATTATTTCGCGGTGGACAGAAAGAAGATAAACGCGTTTTTTACGTCGCTTATACCGAAAAAGCAGCTCCCGAGAGTGAAAAAAGCAAAAGACGAGCTCGGGGAGACTGTCGGAAAATTCATCCGCGCCTACGGGCTCATCTTTTTAATGACTTTTACTGAACTTTTTATTTCGTTTTTGATTATCGGCGTAGACTACGCCTTCGTTATCGCGCTGGTAACGGCTATCGTCGATATTTTGCCAATCGTGGGGACGGGAACGGTGCTTATCCCGTGGGGGATAATCGAAATAGCTTCGGGAAGATACGGCAGAGGAACGGCGCTTTTATTGATCTATGCCGTTATAACCGTGATAAGGCAGGTCGCGGAACCGAAGATCATCGGAAAATTCACGGGAGTCTCGCCGATGACGGCGCTCGCGTCAATGTATATCGGGCTAAAGCTTTTCGGGCTGACGGGGCTTATCCTCTTCCCTCTCGGCGCGATACTTTTTAAAAGACTTCGGATCGACAATCAGTTGCGGCAGTCGACGAGCGAAACGCTTATGACGTCGGGAAGCGAGGAGAGAGCGGACACGAGCTTATGATGGTTGCCCGACATGGCTATCTCATAGATAACTTCGGTATAATCGCCGTTGTTGACGAGAGAGGACATTCTCTTTTTGATGTTGTTCTCGCTTAAAAGGCGGGCGGTATAGTCTATCGCCTTATCGCTGTTTGCGCGGACGACGAGAAGATAGGGGCGCGAGGAGTTCGCGGATATCTTTACGACGGCGAAGGCGGCGAGACCGATAAGGAGGCAGCCGACTATCGTTATCTTATAGAAATGAGCGCCGGCGGTGATGCCCGCGGCGACCGCCCAGAACATAAAGGCGGTATCGGAAGCGTCCTTTATCGCGGTACGGAAGCGGATTATCGAAAGAGCGCCGACCATACCGAGAGAAAGCGCGAGGTTCGAAGTTATAGTCAGGACTATCATCGCGCTTATCGGGGTTATAAGCAGAAGGGTTATTTCGAAGGTTTTGTTGCGGGTAACGCCGCGTAACGTGAGGCGGTAGATAAGAAGGATAAAGAGACCCGCGGCGAAAGCCATAGCTATCGCGAAAATGATGTCGGCAAGGGTTATCTCGGAGGAGAAGCCCTCGAGCACGCTTTTTTTGATGGCATCAAAAATACTCATGATATGTTTCCTTTCGTTTATGCGTTATTTATGCGTCCGGACCGAACGGCAGAGCGCGTATTTTGAGACCGAAAGCTGCATCCCGTCGGTTTCGCAGAGTTTTCTTACGAAGGCGGGGCATTTTTCGGAATATTTTATTTCCATAACTATTTCGTTTCGGGACAGCGCTGGGAGAGCCAAGTGGGTATCGCCGAAGAGGACTTCCTTATCGCACGGGAGAGAATCGATATTTATATCGAAGGTAACTCTTATTCCGAGCGGCTCGTAGATGTACGCTTCTCTGTCGTAGCGCACGTTGACGGCGGGGCGAAGCCCTTTCGAATACATCTCGGAAACAAGCCCGAAGCATTCGGCGTCGGAGGAGACGGGCAAGCCTTTTATTATCGCGTCGAGCTCCGATTCGGTTATCATCGCCGAGACCTTCTCGGTAACGAGCCCGCGTTTCGTCTTGCGCTCGAGGCGGATAAAGCTTTTATCGCCGCCGTAGGTCCTTATCCTGAACTTCGTGTGGACGGCAAGGCCGTCTTCTTTTTCGTAGAAGGCGGTATCGAACTCATCGTCGAAATAGAGGGAACAGATAGAATACGCGCCGCTTTTTCCGTTTTCGTCGGGAGTCATCGCCGAGGCGACGCGGTTTCTTATTTTAACGTATTCGGGATAGGTGATAAGATATTTTTCTTCTCTTCTGTCGGACATCTTTACCTCCTATACCTTAAATCCGTATTCGCGCATCTGTTCGTCCGTGAGACCGAAATAGGATTTGACCTGCGGGACGAATTTGGCTTCGCGCTGGGAGATGAAGGAGCGTAACGCCTCGACGCCGTTAGTATAGTTCGTGTAGGGGTGGTTCCAGCGCTCGCAGTCGCGCTTCATCTCTTCTTTTATGGTGTTGTCGAATTCGTTTATATATTTTTCAACGACGTCGACAGCCCACATATTTTCGAGCTGCCAAGCCATTTTTCTTATAAACATATCTTTAAAATCGGGATTTTTGAGAAGCGCGTTTATAAGGCGGGTCGGGAACATATTTCCGGCGCCCGTTCCGGCGGGATTGAGATGGTCGGAAAGCGTCGGGTCGGCGACGGCGCGGAAGGATTGGTCGACGTCATACATTATCCAGCGCCATTTTCCCTCTTTGGTCTTGAAGAATTTAATATTGCCGTTATCGGTGTTCGCGATTATCATTTCCGCTATGATATATTCGGCGTAATCGTCAACGTCGACGAGCGAGCAGACGTAATCGTAATTTTCTTTTACCGAAAGGTCGTGGCTCGTAACGTAGGATATGAGCGCTTGATATTCTTCGCTCGTACGGCCGCTCGCGGCACAGACGACGGTGTCTTCGGGTTTGCAGTTATAATGACCAGCGACGTAGTTCTGGCTTATCTTTTCGCGGATATAATAGAGCCCGTAGTATTCGCCGTTGATATAGAGCACGACGGGACGGCAGTTCTGGACGTCGATATCGGTCAAATCTGAGACGAGCGAGGTTATCATCGCGTCGCGCATCGCGCATTTGTTCCAGTCCTGACCGGTGTTGCGGAAGATGAACGACTCGAAGCAGGAGAGGCTGTCGTCGTCGAAAAGTTTATAATTCAGCGAGCCGGCGCCGTATTTTCCGCGGAAAAAGCAGGCGAGCGATTTCTTTGCCAGAGCGCGCGAAAGACCGCCGAATATTCTTATGCCGCAGGGCTCGGAGAAGCCTTCGCCTTCATCGGGAAAGAAGGAGACGGTGGCGGTACGCTCCCAGCGGTTATAGTAGTTCGCGCCCTCATAGGGAAAATCCGCGCGGGCGCGGGGGCCTGTCGCGTATATTCCCGTATATTCGTCGAAAAGGTTCGACGGAGTGGTAACGAGTGTGGCGACCTCGAGCGAGTTATTTTCGTTTATAACGTAGGTGAGGTCGGTTATCTTGCTTTTATTTTTGCCCTCGGGAACGCAGATACAGCGTATTACCGTGGTTTTGGTAAGCTTTATCGGGTCGGTGTAGAGTTTTGAGCTTGCGGTGGGCTCGGTGGCGTCGAGGGTGTAATAGATGTTTCCGTTAGCTTTTAGCTCTACCGTAACCGAATCGACGTTATCGTAGACGCCCTGCGGAACAGAAGCCGTGGGGGCATCGGCGGCGACTCCGACGCGGTAGCCGTTGGTGGACCCGGGTGTCGGCTCGGAAAGAACGGAAAATCCGTCCTCGCCGTCGGGACGTCCGAAGGCGGTGTTTTCGCCAAGCGACGGCATCGGGAGACAGTCTATTACCGTGTCGCCCTGCGAGAGAACTATCGTTTCGCCCGCGGAGGCGATGCCGAATCTGACGAAGGAATATCCGTCGCGGACGTTGGTGCCGTCGGGCGAGCAGATTATGACTTTGAAGCCGCCTGCTTTGACGGTAACGCCGTCGAGTGAGCATTTTTTCGGCTCCTCGGGGTCGTCGGAGAGATACCAGCCGGTAAGGTCGATATCGTTATCGGAATTGTTATGAAGCTCGACGAAATCGTGATAGGTGGCGTAGGGGCCGGCGACGTATTTCGTATTGAGCGAGACCGCTTCGCTTATCTCGACGGTGGTCGGGCGCGTCGCGGATTCGTAAGCTTTTTTGCCGTCGGCGTCGTTCGGGAAGCCGATGGTTATATCGCTTTCGAGATATACCGAGCCTTCCTCGTCGGAGTATCTTGAGCGGGAGTTGCCCCTTCCCGCGGGAGCGCAGGAGACGTATTCGCCGCGTTTATGGTCGGGGGACATAAGATAGAGCGAATCCTTCGAGGAGAGCGCGAAGCCCGTGGCGAGCTCATCGTCGGAGTTTTCGCAGTAAAGGACGATACATTCGCCCGCCTGAAGCTCTTTTTCCGGGAGAGCGAAGCGATAGGGCTCTTCGACGTTGTCGCTTATATACCAACCCTTCGTCGAGACCTTTTTATCGGTAACGTTGGTTATTTCGACGCAATCGCGTAATTTTCCGCCATAACAGGTAAGGTCGGAATCGAGAAGGACCTCGCTTATGACGAGAGAGGCGTTTTTATCGACTACCGAGTTTTCGAGATCCTCGGCGCCGCCTTCGTCGTTTTCAAATCCGGGCGTCGCGGACATAAGAGTATAGGAGACGTTTCCGTTTTCGTCGATGACTCTGCTTTGGGAAAGATTGGACGGGCAGCGCTCGACGGCGAGAGAAACGCATTTTCCTCCGCAGGAGAGAACTACCGTTTCGCCTTCGGAGATACGGAACGGGGCGTGGTATTCGCCGCCGTTTTTACCGCTTTTGCCCGAACAGAAGATGACCATTTTATCGCCGGGGGCGAGGTCTTTGTCGGGGAAGGAATAGCGCGTTCTTTCGTTTTCTTTATCCGAAAGGTACCAGCCGAGAGTGTTGACGGTCTCGGAGGAGATATTCTTTATTTCGACGATATCGTCGAAGTCGCCGTCGTTATCGGGGACGAGCGAGCCGTTGGAGGAGAAAATTTCGTTGATGACGAGCGGGAGATCGTCGCTTTCGATACCGTTGCGGAACGCTTCCAGACCCTCTTTGGTGTTAGGGTAGCCCGGGGTGGCTTCGTCGGAGACGTAATATCCGCTGTCGGCGTAAAGCATTACCTCGTCGGCGCGGGTGGGCACGGTAACGACGGATTCGGAGATACGCGTTCCCTCCCACGAGACTATCGAGAGATATTCGCCGCCGTTGGCGGAAAGTTTGAACGGGACGTCGACGCCGTCGCAGAAGATTATAAGATATTCGCCGGATTTGAACTCGACTTCGCCGAAGGTATAGCTTACGCTTCCCGCGGAGTCGTTGGAGATACCGCAGCCCGTGAGCATAAAGGTATCGCCGTAGTTATAAAGCTCGATATAATCGGAGAAAACGCCGTGGCTGTCGGCGATTATCGAGCGGTTCGCGGAGCATATCTCGGTTATTCTTATTCTTATATTTTCCCATTTGCCGTTATGCCACGTCGGCATACCGACGAATTTTTCGATAAGCGCCACCGCCAGCACGCCGAGGATAAGGCATCCGGCGAGTATCGCGGCGACGATTATGTTTTTCTTTCGTTTTAAAGTCAAGGATTTACCTCCTTACTTAACATGAAATAAAATCCGCAGACGGTTGGAAAATCGTGCAGAATGGACGAAAGCCGAGCGTCGACGCAGTAATCTGCGGCAGTCGAAGGCTTTCGTTCACAGCACAAAAAATATAAATAAATTTGGTTTTTGAGCGAAGCGCAAAAATCTGCCAAAATTTATATGATGATTTCTTTTTGTGCGATCTGCGCCATTTTACAATCGTCAGTTTTATTCTAAAAAGTTCTTAATACAACCAACTTTACAAGCTTCGATGCACTTGCCGCAGCCGATACATTTCTTTCTGTCGACGGAGGCTTTGAAGCCGTCGACCTTTATCGCACCCGTTTCGCAAGCCTTTTCGCACATTTTACAGCCGATACAGCCGCTTGTGCACGCCTTTCGCGTCATCGCGCCGTTATCGAGGTTGGAGCAGAGGACGAGCGGCTTTTTCTCGTAGGAAACGAGATTTATAAGCTTTTTGGGGCAGGCGGAAACGCATTTTCCGCAGGCGATACAGTTGCTTACGTCGATATTCGCGACGCCTTCTTTTATGGATATCGCCTTGTTTTCGCAGACCTTTACGCAGTCGCCGAGACCGATGCAGCCGTATTTACATACGTTTATTCCGCCGAAAAGGGCGTTGACGGATTTGCAGGACTGCAAACCGTTGTATTCGGCTTTACGGAGCGCACAGCCGTCTTTACCCGCGCAGAGCACGGCGGCGGCGCGTCTTTCGATAGATTCCGCCTCGACGCCGAGAAATTCGCTTATCTGTTTGGCGACGTCGGGACCGCCGACGACGCAAAGGTTGGGCTTGGCGCCATTCTGGGATATAGCCGAAGCGTAGCCCGAGCAGCCCGAAAAGCCGCATCCGCCGCAGTTGGCGCCGGGAAGCATTTTTTCGATAGTCTCCGCCTTTTCATCGGCGGGAACGCTCATGAATTTGCCCGCTATCACGAGCAGTACGCCGGCGATAAGACCGACGCCGGAAACGAGGAGGATCGCAAACAATATAGGATTCATATCTTAAACCTCCCTTAAGCGATTCCGGCAAAACCGGAGAAGGATACGGCGACGAGCGAAGCGGCGATAAGGGTTATCGGAAGACCTTTCAAGAACTTCGGAACGTCGGCGTTTTCGAGTCTTTCGCGTACTCCCGAGAAGAGCACCATCGAAAGCATATAGCCGACACCGGAGCCGAAGGCGTTGACGAGCGCATAGCCGAAGCCCGCGCCGAAGGTATCGCTTCCGCTGTATTTATCGAGAACGAGTATCGTTATACCGAGTACGGCGCAGTTCGTGGTGATAAGCGGGAGATAGATACCGAGCGCTTTATGAAGCGAGGGTATGTATTTCTTTAAAACTATCTCGACGAACTGGACGAGAGCGGCGATAACGAGGATAAAGACTATCGTCTGGAGATACGCAAGTCCGTTCGGGAGAAGGACGAGCATATAGATCGGGTAGGTTACCGCGGTGGCGAGCACCATTACGAAGATGACGGCGACGCTCATACCGACGGCGGTGTTGAGCTTTTTGGAGACGCCGATGAAGGGGCAGATACCTAAGAATTTACATAGAACGTAGTTTTCGGTAAGTATCGCGGCGAGGATGATGCCGAGTATTTTAGCCATTTACTTTGCCCTCCTCACATTCGGTTTTGTCGCACTTATCGTGCATCGGGCAGTTTTCACAGCCGCTTTCGGCGGGTTTTACGCCTTTTTCGGTTTTAAGCTTGTTGGCGACGGCTATAAGCAGACCGAAAACGAAGAAGCCGCCTGCGGGAAGCACGAAAATAAGTATCGGGGTATAGATATTTTCGGGAAGTATCTTCATTCCGAAGACCGCGCCGCTGCCGATGAGCTCGCGGATGATACCCATACATAAAAGCGTGGCGGTAAATCCGATGCCCATTCCGAGACCGTCGAGGATCGACGGAAGGACTTTGTTTTTAGAAGCGAAGGCTTCGGCTCTGCCGAGAATTATACAGTTGACGACGATAAGCGGCAGATAGATGCCGAGCGAATCGTTTATCGCGGGGAAGAAGGCTTTTACTACCATCTGGACGGCGGTAACGAAGCCCGCGATGACGGTTATATACGCGGGGATACGCACGCTGTCGGGGATGAATTTGCGTAAAAGCGAGATAACGGCGTTCGAGCAGACCAAAACGAGCGTCGCGGCGATGCCCATGCCTATCGCGTTGGAAGCACAGGTGGTTATCGCAAGAGTCGGGCAGGTGCCGAGCACGAGCACGAGAACGGGGTTTTGTTTTATTATGCCCTTGGTGAATTCGGTTAAGTAACCGTTTTTCATTTTTCGGCGCCTCCTTTCAAAGATTTATAATCCTCGATGGCCTGATTGACGGCGGTGCTGACGGCTTTTCCCGTTATGGACGCGCCGGTTATTTTTATTTCGTCGTTCGGGAAGGTTTCGCTCTTTCCGATGAATTTATCGAGGATATTTTCGGCGTTGTCGGCGTATTTCGCGCCGATGCCGACGGTTTCGGACTGGGAAGTTATCTTGACGCCCGTGATTTTGCCTTCGGTATCGATGCCGACGACCACGACGACGTCGCCGCCGTAGCCTTTGCCGGTCTCGGTGAAGACGTAGCCGAGAAGGTTTTTATTTTCATCGAGCGCTATAGCGCGGCTGACGCCTTCAAGTTCTTCGTAGAAAGCGGCGGGAAGGACTTCCTTTCGGCTTTCGGCAAGCGCTTGCGCTTCCTGTTCGGCTATCGCGTCTTTGGTGAAATAGTCGGTAACGGCGATGACCGCGGAAACGACGAGGCAGATGACGAGGAGAGAAATTATCGGGAAATAAATGGATTTTTTCATTTCTTTGCCGCCTCCCCGAGTTTTAATTTCTTTTTACGCTCTTTTTCGCCGAAGGGCGTGGGGTGGATATAACGGTCGATGAGCGGAGTAACGATATTCATGATCATTATCGCGTAGGAGACGCCTTCGGGAAGGTTTGCCCAGAAGCGTATCGCGCAGGTGAGAAATCCGCAGCCGACGGCGTAGATGGCTTTGCCGAGGTCGGTAAGCGGGCTTGTGGTATAGTCGGTAGCCATAAAGAAGGCGCCGAGTAAAAGTCCGCCGCCGAGTATCTGGACGGGGATATCTTTACCGCAGATAAGCGACATCAGAGCGACCGTGCCGATAAAGCAGACGGGGATAACGGGGCGGATGACGCCGAGAGCGATGAGGGCTATTCCGCCGACGATGAGCGCTATCGCGCAGGTCTCGCCGAGCGAGCCGCCCGTCGTGCCGAGGAGTAAATCTTTTATATCCGCGCCCGCGGTAAGCGGGGTGGCGGTGGTAACGCCGTCGTAGGTCCATTCGGTCATTGCCGAGGGGAAGGAGACGAGCATTATGATTCTGCCGACTATGGCGGGGTTGACGAAGTTACAGCCGATGCCGCCGAACATCTGCTTGACGACAACGATGGCAACAACGCTGCCGATAGCCGCCATCCACAGCGGAATGGAAACCGGCAGGTTGTACGCCAAAAGCAGACCGGTGACA
>JAZUJV010000188.1:0-4071 GCA_045642945.1 Eubacteriales bacterium
TTCGGGAATGGCGAATATCTTCGGCAGTTTACGCCCGACAAACGCGTGAAAACCTATCGTGTCGGCGGAACCTTCCGGAATTTCGGGATAATCAAATCCCGCCACTATCAGTTTTCGGTCGGTATTGATAAGGCAGTTTCCCATAAATACAAAATGCCTATTATCTTCGGCTACCGAAATATTTTTAAGCGCTTTGCAGTCGGCAAACACGCTGTGGCCGATATAGGTAACGCTTTTCGGAATGTTGATATTTTCGAGAGAAACGCAACTGTGGAAAGCGCAATATTGAATCTCTTCCGACCCTTCGCCCAATATCACGGTTTTCAGTTGCCTGCAGGATTTGAAGGCGAAACCGCGTATTGATTTTACGTTTATCAGCTCAACGCTTTCAAGCAGCGGACAAGAGGAAAAAGCGTATTCGTCGATATAGCCGATATCCGAAATCGTTATTTTTTTAAGCGTTTTGCATTTTGAAAACGCGTTTCTCCCTATATTTTTTATTTTGCCGCCTTGGATAAAAAGCTCTTCGGCGGCGCCGTTGTATTTTCTGAGCTTGCCGTTTTTTACGTATAAAGATTTAGTATAAGCCATATTTTTCAACTTCTTTTATAAGCGCCAAAGTGAATGGTCGCGGTGCAGCCTTCGAGCCATTTTTCGTCCCATGAGTCGGGCTTCGAGTCGGCTTCACAATAAACGTCTTTCAGATTTTTGCAGGCGTAAAAGGCATATTCGTAGATCGTGTGAACGCTTCTCGGGATATATATGCTTGTCAGCGAGCCGCAGCATTCGAAAGCGTGGTCGCGGATCTGCTCGACGCCGCTTTCGATTTTTACGCTTTTAAGCGACGAGCAAAAGGCGAAGGTATGGCTTTCGATTATTCGAAGTTCGGAGGGGGCCGTAATTTCCGAAAGGGCTTCGCAGCCCATAAAGGCGCATTCGTCGATCACGCGGACGTCTTTCGGGATATTTATCTTTTTAAGCGTTTTGCAGTCGGAAAACGTATTGCTTCCGATAAACAACAAACTTTCGGGAAGTTTTATTTCTATGGCGCCTTCGCAATCGCAGAAAGACATGAACTGTATCGTATTTATGCCTTCGGGAATGACGAACGTCTTCGGCAGTTTACGCCCGACGAACGCGTAAAAGCCTATCGTGTCGGCGGCGCCTTCCGGAATTTCGGGATAGTCGAGTCCCGCCACGATCAGTTTCCCGTAGGTTTTGATAAGGCAGTTTCCTTTAAAGACAAAATGCTCGTTATCTTCGGATACCGCGATGGTTTTAAGCGATTTGCAGCCAAAAAACACGCCGGGGCCGATATCGGCAACGCTTTTCGGGATATTGATATTTTCGAGAGAAGCACAGCCACGGAAAGCGGAATATCGGATCTCTTCCAGCCCTTCGCCCAATATCACGGTTTTAAGTTTCCGGCAAGAATCGAAGGCGAGATCGCATACCGTTTTTACATTTATCAGCTCGACGCTTTCGAGCAGCGGACAAGCGTAAAAAGCGTGTTCGTCGATATATTCGACGTCGGAAACCGTTATTTTTTTAAGCGTTTTGCACTTGGAAAACGCGCTTTCCCCTATGTTTTTTATTTCGCCGCCTTGGATAAAAAGCTCTTCGGCGTCGCCTTTGTATTTTATGAGCTTGCCGTTTTTTACATATAAAAACTTTGTATAAGTCATATTTTTTCAACTCCTCCATAAAAACAAACGTTTTTTGAAACGGCGTTTTTACGTATGCGCGTTTTCGTAAGAATAGGACGAACAGAGTTTGTTCAGGCAGAAGGCGGCGACGGCTTTGCATTGTTCGAAACGGATTATTTTTTGCGGCGCGTCGAGGAGGACAAGAGAAATAAGTCGGCGCGCGTATATGACGGTAAGCCTATCGAACGGCTTTATGCCGCCGACGCGGTTTTCGGCGTCTCTGTTTACGGCCTCGCGGTATTCCTCGTAATACGCTTCTTCTTCGGCGGTGAAAGGCTCTTCGTTTTGCTGTTTTTCCAAAAGCGCGTCGATTTTAGCTTCATCGCGTAATTCGAATTCGGAACGCTTGACGAATTTTAAGTATTTTTCGTATAAATCGGTGGTTCCGGAGTTTTCTTTGACGATTTTTTCATCGGCGGGGCAGCCGATTTTAAGCGCGTCTTTATAGTTATTCGCTTTAAGATAGAACGCTATGACGCCGACGTGAAGCACGTAATCGGAGACGCTTTTGCGAAGCTCTTTTTCCGAGACGCTTTTTGTATCGAGAACGCATCTCATTATTTTTTCGTCGCAGTCGTCTTTTGGAAGCAGGTCGGGCATAAGAACGCAGCCGTTTGATTTTTGCATTGAATACATTTTGTCCAAAAATTCGGGAAAGAGCGGCGTATCGCCGTCGACGGAAAAAAGAAGTTTACTTTTCATAACGGTTCTCCTTTTCTTTTTTAGCAGGCATATTATACGGCTTTTAATGAGACGAAAACGTCGCGTCAGGCGGCGTAATCATCTTCTTCGAGAAAAAAACAGGGATTTTCGGGGACGTAGGTCTCGCTGTACCACGCGCCCGCGCCTTTTTCGCAGTAGATAAACAGGCGAGAGTCGGCGAGGAGATGCAAAATTCTGCCGAGGGCTTTGCGCTCGAGAAAAATTTCGTACTTTGAGGAGAGGAGTTTTAATATTTCGGCTTGTTTGAGGTGGCGTTCGTCGCTCGAACACTCTTTTAAGATAAGATAGACGAAAAGCGGGGCGAGGGATTTTACGCCGTTCATCTTTTTCGGGCGGTAGTATTCGTCGAGGGCTTCGTCGAGTTCGGATTCGGTGAGATTTTTCAGTTTTTTCGCGTCGAATTTCATTTTTAGACCTCCGTTTAATTAAAAATGGGCAGAATGAGGGGAAAAAAGGCAAAAACAAAAAGCATTACCCGTTTTTTGAGTAATGCTTTTTTGAAATTTGTTATTTAATTTTTATCTGCCGCGGCTATATTCTACCACGGCGGGTATTTTTCGGATGACAAACTGTTGTCGCGGAAAAACGGAAGACGCATTATTTTTGAACTTGCATATTACTTTATACGGTATAAATCCGTAACGTCTTTGTTTGTCGGCATACGTTCGTAATCGGAATCGTTTTCCAAATCGGAGAGGTTACAGCGGAAATGAATGTTGCACGCGAAAAGCGCATCGTTTCCCGGGATATGAAGCAAACGTTCGGATATGATTTCCTGCGTCGGCGTTCCCGGGATCATCGCGCCCAATTCTATTTCGTGTTTTTGATGAACGATGTCTATTTTTCCCCATTCCTCCGCCGTTCCTTCATAATATACGTCTTCAAGATCGCGGCAGCCGTCAAACGTTCCTTTGCAAATCTTATTTACGGCTTTGGGGATCGTAATTCTTTTTAGTTCCGTGCAGCCTTTAAAAGCGCCTTTGGGGATCCCCCGAACGGCAGCGGGCAAAACGATATCGGTCAGTTTGTCGCGGCCCGCGAAGGCGTCTTTGCTTATCGCGATGATCGGGACGTTTCTTCCGAATCGGTTTATCGCCCGACTCGGGACCTTGATGACGGGCGGGTATTCTTCGCCTATCGAAATCACGCCGAGCGGAAGCAGCTCGGGGTGGAACCACATAACCGCCTGGGCGTATTCAAGCGTTTCAGAAAAAGGCACGTTTTTGAGCATTTCTGCGTATTCTTTAAAGTTCATATCAGGTTTCCTTCCCTTTTTTAATTAAATCAGGCGCGCTCGGCAAAAACAAAAAGCATTACTTTTTTTGAGTGATGCTTTTCTGTTTAATTATTTGATTGTTATCTGCCGCGGATATATTCTACCACGGCGGGTGTTTTTCGGATGACAAACTGTTGTCGCGGGAAGAAAAACGGATGAGAAAATTTCCAAGAGGCTTCGGACGTTTTTCAGCGTTTACCGAAGAGTTTGGAAAGAATGCCGAGACCGGATTTTTTCTCCTGTTTACCTAAGATGCCGCTGATGAGGTTTGTCGCGTCGCCGCCGCCGAGGAGGGAGCCCATAAGGCTGCTTACGCCCTGAGAATTATTTTCGTCGGAAGCGGTCTGTTTGCCGAGAAGGCTCATA
>JAZUJV010000189.1:0-2430 GCA_045642945.1 Eubacteriales bacterium
CGAGACCGTCAGAAAACTCGAAAGATTCATAAATTCCAAAGCCCCCGTCGCCGAATATGAAATATACGGCGATTACCCGCTCACCGAGTCGCAAAACGGCATTTGCATCGAGTGCATGGCAAACCCCGGCTCGACGGTCTACAATATCCCCGTCCTTATAAAGCTTGCCGATAACGTCGATACGAAAAAGCTAATGGACGCCGTTATCGCCGCCGTCAACGCTCATCCGTTCATAAAGACTACGCTCTTTACTTCTCCCGACGGAAGCGTCCGTATGAAGCGCAACGACGATGACGCCGTTACCGTGGATATAGTGAAATGCGCTTCGCTTCCCGATACAAAAGAGTTTTTCAAACCCTTTGAACTGCTCGGAAATAAGCTTTACCGAATAAATATTTTCGATACCGCCGAGGGCAAATATCTGTTTATGGATATTCACCACATCATCTGCGACGGCGCTTCGGAAAACATACTCTTCGCCGATATCGACAAAGCCTACGCGGGCGGAGAATTGCAGAAAGAGAAATTCTCGGGCTTTGAACTCGCTTTGGAAGAAAGCAAAGTGCTCGAAAGCGGACGCCGCGCAGAGGCGGAAGAATATTGGAAATCTCTTCTCGCTTCCGCCGATACCGAATGTCTTCCGAAAAAAGAAGCCGTTTCCGGTGAAGGTGCGGCTACCGTCGTTTGCCGCGGCAACGTCAGCGCTTCGAAAATAAAAGAGTATTGCGAAAAAGAAAACCTTTCGTTAAACGCTTATTTCAACGGCGTATTTTCCTTCGTCCTCGGGCGCCTTGCCGGAAAAGATGATCCGTCCTACGCCACGGTGTATAACGGCAGAAGCGATTCGCGTATAGCTTCCTCGGTGCTCTTCGCGGTAAAGACTATCCCCGTCGCTGCCGATATAAACGGCGAGAGGGAAGTCAAAACTTTCGTTCGCGATATGCAGTCGCAGCTTATCTCGAGTATGTCGAACGACGCCTGCCCGTTCTCCGAGCTTTCGTCGAAATACGGCGCAAAAGCCGACGTTATGTTCGTATATCAGGGCGATAATTTCGTATTCGATTCGCTTTGCGGCGAAAAAGCTTCGCTTTGCCCGATAGCCTCCGAGACGGCGAAAGCGCCCGTTTCGGTTACCGTCGCGATAGTCGACGATAAATTCGAATATACGGTCGAATATAAAAAAGATTTCTATTCTCCCGCGTTCGCTTCTTCGTTTGCCGATGCTCTCGACGCTTGCGCAAGCGAATTTGCTCTTCGCGAAAAACTTAAAAACGTTTGCCTTCTTACCAAAAAGGGCGAATCGCTTTATAATAATCTCAACGCGAGAAAAGTCGAACTCAAACCGCTTTGTTCGTATAATTTCGTCGAGCTTCACGCCGCCGAAAAGCCTGACGCCGAAGCGCTTACGAGCGACGGAAAAACGCTCACCTTCTCCGAACTCAACTCTAACGCAAACAAAATCGCAAACGCGCTTTTGAAACTCGGCTTAAAACGCGGGGAAATAGTCGGCGTAGTGCTTGACAGAAGCGTTTTCGTGCCAGCCGCCGAGATAGGCGTTATGAAAGCGGGCGGCGCGTTCCTGCCTACGCTTCCGAGTTATCCCGACGACAGAATAGAATTCTGTCTGACCGACGCCGAAAGCCCGTTCGTCATAACCTCCGAAACGCTGAAAGCTGAGAGAAGCGAACTTTTCTCCGATGATAAGCCGTATAAAACGCTTACGGTAGAAAAGCTTTTGGAAAGCGAAGACGACGGCAATCCCGATATTGATATCGGCTTCGACGATCTTGCTTATTGTATCTATACCTCCGGCTCTACCGGAAAACCCAAAGGCGTTATGGTCGAACATAGAAATATGACCAATATGATCCAGACGCATTGGAGCATTTTCTCGAAATTCTATTACGAAGATACCGAATCGTCCGCGCTCGCGATATGCTCGGTTTCTTTCGACGCGTCCATAATGGATATTTACGTTCCTCTTTGCGGCGGCAGACATCTTTATATCGCCACCGAAGAGGAGATACATAACCCGCTCGCGCTCCGCGACCTTATGGTCGGGCATAATATAGGCACGATGGTCAGCACGCCGTCTGCGGTAAGCAACCTCGTGAGTATGCCCGAGATGGCTCCCGCTTTCGCAAAGATGAAATCGCTTATGTGCGGCGCCGAGGTGTTCCCGTCGTCATTATACGAAGGGCTTCGCAAGTTCAATCCCGAACTCCAGATTTTAAACGGCTACGGGCCTACCGAATGCTGCGTATGCTGTTCCTATATCGACATCAAAAAGCCCGATGGCATCACTATCGGGAAAGCTATCGGCAACACCGAGCTATACGTCGTTGACGCTTACGGCAACGTTCTGCCTCCTTATTGCGTCGGCGAGCTTCTTATATGCGGCGAAGGCGTCGGCAGAGGCTACGTCAAGCT
>JAZUJV010000190.1:0-7307 GCA_045642945.1 Eubacteriales bacterium
GACCGACGTCGTAACCTTCGACGCGAACGACTACGTCGGGCAGTACGACGGCAAGAGACACACGATATCCTTCGACGATACCTACGGAGTAGAAATCGTATACGGCGATATCGACGATCCCACGCCGATCCCGAAGGATTACACCGACGTATGCGACAGAACGATAAAATATTATCTCGTTTCGGAAGGCGGAAACTACGTGGAATGCGAAGCGAGCGTAAAGATAAACCCGAGAATCATTACGCCGATGAACGTTCAGGTTACGCTTAAAGAAAACAAGACGGTATACAAGTACAGCGGCGACGAGATAAATCTTATAGTTTCGTCGGTAAAATACGATAATATTCCGGTAGATTACTATATCGTTTCGGGCAACAGCGGAAAGGACGTAGGTCCTTACGAGCTCGTTATCGCGGGCAAAGGAAACTTTGAAGGCAAGGTTACTATCCCGTGGGATATAATCGGAAGCCCGATAAAAGCAAGCGTTTCGGTCAGCGGCAAGCTTATGTGCGGCGAGACGCTTACGGCAAGCGTTGAAAACGCGAACACCGAGAATTACGTTTATCAGTGGTGCCGCTATACCGGCACTTCCCCGAAGCTTCGTCAGGAGATTTCGGGAGCGAACGGACAGACCTATACGCTTACGAAGGACGACATAGGATGCAATATCGTATGCGTTCTCAAGAGCCCGGAAAAAGACGGATACGTTTCTTCCGAAAGGACCGACTGGGTACACCCGAAGGTCGTCGGCTGCATGGCGTTCTACGACGGACAGCCGCACGGCGCGACGGTAGTCGAGGACGGCGGATTCGACGTTGAGTTCCTGACCGAAAGCACCTATACCGAAATAGGACTTTACGAAGTCAGGTACAGAATGTCGTTCAAGTGGGGCAACGTGCTTGAAGGCTCGGTAAAGGTAGCCATCATGCCCGCAACGCATCACGAGGAATCCGACAGACCCGAAAGTTCCGAAGTCGAAAGCTCCGAAATAGAAAGCTCGGAAGTTGAAAGTTCGGAGGTCGAAAGTTCGGAGGTCGAAAGCTCGGAAGTTGAGAGTTCGGAAGCCGAAAGTTCGGATGTTGAAAGTTCTGAAGTCGAAAGCTCGGAAACCGAAATATCCGAATCCGAAAGCTCCGAAGCGGAGATAACGAGCGGAGGCGATGCTTCCGAAAGTTCCGAAGGAAAAGGCGGAATCGGAAGATTCCTGCCCTACAGCCGCGGCGGCAGGGGCGCGCTGGGCATACTGTTCTTGATAATTCTTCTTAAGAGACGCAAAGACGACGAAGAGGAAGAGAACAAGGCGTAAAATCGCATAGAAAATCGCGGGAGGCTTAAAAAAAGCTTCCCGCGTTTTTATTTTATTTTTCGGCAAAGGCGGGTTTTTGCGGCAAAAATACATAAAAATATGCACAATTTATGAATTAAATATTGCAATTCGCGGGAAAATGTTGTATATTCTATTTAGGAATATTATATATTTTTTATTTAATAATATCGGAGGCGGAAAAAATGACTGTTGCTGAATGTTACGAAGCTTTCGGCGGAGACTACGAAGGCGTTTTGAGCAGACTTTTGAAGGACGAAAGGATAGCGAAATATCTTAAGATGTTCGCCGGCGGCAACGACCTCGAGCTTCTTGAAACCGCGCTTAGCGAAGAAAAATACGAGGACGCTTTCAGAAACGTACATAACATAAAGGGCGTATCCGCAAACCTCGGTCTTACCCCGCTTCACGTTACTTCCGACGTGCTTTGCGAAGCTTTGCGCCACGGGAAACCCGACTTTGACGTTACGCCTATGCTTGAAGACGTGAAGGACGCTTACGACCGCATCTTGCCCGTGATAGCCTTGCTTGGATAAAAAAACAAAAGCGAAACTATTATCAAAGGAGTTTAGTCATGAGAAGCAAGATACTTGTCGTTGACGACGTTGCTATCAACAGATTTATTCTTACCGAAATAGTAGAAAACGAATATGACGTAGTTGAAGCGTCAAACGGCGAAGAGGCGCTCGCAAGGATAGCCGAAAACGGAAACGATTTTGCCGTTATCCTTCTCGACCTTATGATGCCCGTAAAGGACGGGTTTGAGGTTCTGGAGGAATTACGCAGGGACAAATATATGGACCGCGTTCCCGTGCTCGTCATAAGCGGCGAGACCTCCGTCGCGAGCGAAAAGAAATGTCTTGACCTCGGAGTCGCCGATTTTATACACAAGCCTTTCGACGAAACGATAGTAAGACAGCGTATCTCGAACGTTACCGACCTTTACGACTATAAAAACAGTCTCGAGGACAAGGTCGCGGAGCAGACGCGCACGCTTATCAAGCAGAACAAGGAGCTTACCGAGCAGGCGGCGAAGCTTGAAAGATACAACCGCAGTATCGTCGATATTCTCGGTACCGTCGTCGAGTCGCGAAGCCTTGAAAGCGGCGACCATATCCAGCGAGTAAAGGGATATACGAAATTGCTCGCCGAGCAGATGATGAACGATTTCCCCGAATACGGCATCACGCAGGATTCGATAGACGTTATGGTGCCCGCAAGCGCTTTGCACGACGTCGGAAAGATCGCGATCCCCGACAGCATTCTTCTTAAACCCGGGAAGCTGACGCCCGAGGAATTCGACGAAATGAAATTACATACCGTGCGCGGATGCGAGATAATCGAATCCATCACCGACGCGTGGGACGAGGAATATAAAAAAGTAAGCTATGAGATCTGCCGCTATCATCACGAAAGATACGACGGCAGAGGATATCCCGATCATCTTTCGGGCGAGGAAATCCCGATACACGCGCAGATAGTCTCGATAGCCGACGTTTATGACGCGCTTACGAGCAAACGTGTTTACAAGGACGCATACGGCAAGGACACGGCTTACAAAATGATTATAAACGGCGAATGCGGTACTTTTTCGCCTAAGCTTTTACATTCGCTTACCAATATCAAGGACGAATTCGAAAGGCTTCACAGCTGATAAATTTTAATTTTGATTGGAGATGATGCTTCCGATGTTGGAAATGGATATCGGCTTGCTTTATGCGATAGCCGCTTATATATCCTGTCTGATTATAGGAATGGTTCTTAACAGAACTCTCGCAACCAAATATAAAGAAGCGATAGACAGACCGTTCGCTACGGTTCTTGCATTCTTCATCGCGTTCTGTTTCATCGACGGCTCGTGGGGACTTTTCTTCTCGACGAAGGTTTTCACGGAATACGGCTTCTATGGCTCGGGGTATGAGCTATTTACCTACGGATTCCACGCCATGTCTGCACTTTCGGCGTTCTTCTGGTCGGGATATATGGTAAAATACGTCCATATCAAAGATAAACCGAGGAAGTTCCTTTTCGCCGTACGCCTTTTGCTTCTTCTCGCGCAATGGGGCATTCTTATAAGCAACGTATGGAACCACAAAGCGTTTTATTTCGTTGACGCGATTTACAAGACGGGTCCTTGGAGAAAATCGCTTTTCTGGATCCAGTTCTCGTACTACATCCTTATCACGATCATCGTCGTCTTGCTGAGAATTCTTAAAAACGACGAGCGCAAAAAAGCTTATAAGACCGCGATTCTCTTCTCGGCGATACCGCTTCTCGCGGGTGTTTTCCAGCTTCTTTATCCCGACGCGCCGATGTATTCGCTCGGGTTCCTTATTTCCACCGTCGTTATATACGCCTTTAACGTTACCGAATCGCGCGAAGAATATCTCGCCAAATACTTTTTGGACGAGAACTCGAAGCTTTCTTCCGTCATTTCGGGGCTTTCGGAGGACTTCTTATATATCTACACGGTAGATATGGACACGAACGAATACGAAAACTACGGCAACGGCAACTATTTTGCGAAGCACGTGCTTGACAACCAGTTCGAAGGAAACGATTTCTTCGAAAACCGCGTTGCAGATATGAAGCGCGTCATCCACCCCGACGACTACGCTATGGTCGAGCAGATGATAAGCAAGGACCACATCGCGTTCGAATTAAAAAGCAAAAAATCCTTTAACTTCAACTATCGCGTCATGAACGGCGACGAGATACAGTATAACATGATAAAAGTCATTCGCTCGGACAGCGCCGGCGAAGGCAACAAGGTCATCATCGGCGTTTTCGACGACGACGAACGCGTTCGCAAAGAGATGGCGCAGCAGGAGCAGCTTCGCATAGCGAGAACTCAGGCGGAGCAGGCGAGCAAAGCGAAGACCAACTTCCTTTTCAATATGTCGCACGACATCCGTACCCCGATGAACGCTATTCTCGGGTTTACGGATATGACCGAGAAAAATCTCGACAACCCCGAAAAATCGAAAGAATATCTCGGAAAAGTCCGAAACGCGGGCAACCACCTTCTCTCGATCATCAACGACGTGCTTGATATGAGCCGTATCGAAAGCGGCAAGGTAACGCTTGAAAACAAGCCGATGTCGCTCAAGAAAAACAGCGAAAACATCATCGACATAGTTGCGGGGCTCGCGAAGGAAAAGAACGTAGAGCTTATTCACGAAGGCGAAACGCCGAAGCACGATATGGTCTACGGCGACGAGATGCATTACAACCGTATCTGTATGAACATCATCACGAACGCCATAAAATATACCGAGGCGGGCGGAAAAGTTTTCTTCGGTATAGTCGAATCGCCTTGTGATGAAGCGGGCTATTCCCTCTTCAAGCTTACCGTTCGCGACACGGGTATCGGCATGAGCGAGGAATACCTCACCCACATTTTCGAGACCTTCTCGCGCGAGCGCACGTCCACCGTCAGCGGTATTCAGGGCACGGGGCTCGGGATGGCTATTACCAAGTCGCTCGTTGACCTTATGGGCCGCAAAATAGCCATCGAAAGCACCAAGGGCATAGGCTCGAAGGTAACCATCGACTTTAAGTTCAAGCTTGCCGAAGGCGCTTCCGTCGAAGAAAGCGGCATCGCTTCCGCGGCAGGAGCCGACATATTACGCGGCAAGAAGGTTCTTCTCGTCGAAGACAACGCGCTTAACCGCGAGATCGCGGTAGATATGCTCTCGGAATACGGAATGACGGTTTACGAAGCCGACGACGGCACCGTCGCGGTAGATAAATGCAGGAAGATCTTATCCGGCGATTCTAAGGAAAGATACGATATTATCCTTATGGATATCCAGATGCCCATTATGGACGGTTACACCGCCACGCAGGAAATAAGGAAGCTTGAAAACGACTATTTCAGGAAAATTCCGATACTCGCCATGACGGCGAACGTTTTCGCGGAGGACGTCGAGAAATCCAAGGAAGCGGGCATGAACGCCCACCTCGGCAAGCCCGTAGACGTCAAGGAGCTTATCAAAGCGCTTACCGAATACACGGCGAAGTAATTGTATTGTATTCCATACTTTTTTCGAGAAAAAAGTATGCAAAAAAGCCGTTCCTTTTCGAGAAAAGGAACCGAAAAGCTTTAAAATGCGCGAAAGTAAACTTTCGCGGGGGTAAAACAATAAAAATAAGGCTGCTGTATCATTAGATACGGCAGCCCGTTTTTTATAATGCGTTTTTGATAATTTGAAATTTGCTTATACGTTGTATTTGTCGGAAAGTTCGGCGATGATGCTCTTTATTTCTTCCGCGTCTTTTCCCTCTTTTTCAAGTTCGAGGGCGGCTTTCGAAAGTATCTCTACGGTTTTCGCAGCGGCGGCTTTAAGGTTGGCGACCGTTACGTCGCAATGTCTTTTTACGTTCTCGACGTATTGGTCGGCGGCATCCTGCGCGGCGTCGTAAACGCGGTTTATCTTTATCGACGCTTCGGCAATAGAGCCGGAGTTGGTTATGTCTATTTCCCTTTTCGTCAGTTCGGCGTTCGCTTCGTCGAGCTGGGTTTGTAATCTTTCGCTCTTTTTCGTCTGCGCTATGAGCAATTCGAGCAGTTCGCTTCGGCGCAGATGTTTCATTTCGCTTTTTGCCAAATCACTCACCTCCGTAGAATTTGACGATTGTTTTATTATTATACCATTAAGGGCATTTTATGTATATTGAAGATATGCACAAAAAGGCACGGACAATTTTTATGTTTTATACAAGAAAAATCAAAAGCGCGGCTTATTGACAGTTTATATAAAGCAGCGTATAATCGATATAACAAATCACGCGAGGTGGATTTATGAAAACTGTAATTCTTGATTCCGACACGATGGGAAACGACCTTGATTTTTCGGTTCTTGAAGAATTCGGCGATGTCGAGGTTTTTCATTCGAGCACGCCCGAAGAGATAAAACAGAGAACTTACGGCAAGGACGTCGTTCTTATTAACAAGCTTAAAATGAACGAAAGCACGCTCGGAGCGGACACGAAGATAAAGCTTATTTGCGTTTTCGCGACGGGGTTTGACAATATCGACTTGAATTTTTGTAAAAAGCATGGTATAGCCGTTTGCAACGTCGCGGGGTATTCCACGACGAGCGTGGCGCAGCTGACGGTCCTTGCGGCGCTGTCGCTCGTTAACCGCATAAGCACCTATAACGCTCACGTCAGGAGCGGCGAATATACGCTCGGCGGCAAGGCAAATAAGTTAGAGCCGATTTATCACGAGATCGCGGGGATGACCTGGGGTATCGCGGGGTACGGCAACATCGGAAAAGCCGTCGGCAGAGTCGCCGAAGCGCTCGGATGCAAGGTCATAGCGTTCAAGCGCACGCCCGACAAAAACACCGAGTCCGTAACGCTTGACGAGCTTTGCGAAAGGTCGGACATTATTTCGCTTCACCTTCCGTTGTCGGACGCGACGAGGGGCATCATCGGCGAAAAGCAGATAGAAAAGATGAAAGACGTCGCGATACTCGTCAACATGGCAAGAGGCGCGGTTACAGACGAAAAAGCCGTCGCGGAGGCGGTAAAACGCGGGAAATTAGGCGGATTCGCGTCGGACGTATATTCCGTTGAGCCGTTCCCGAAGGAGCATCCGTTTTACGGGATAAAGGATATGGACAACGTTCTTCTTACGCCGCACATGGCCTGGGGCGCTTATGAGGCTCGGGTGAGATGTTTGGACGAAATTTGTAAGAATATCAGGTCGTTTATCGCAGGACAGACGAGAAACAGAGTAGACATATAGTAGAAAAAATTGCCGCGGAGACGCGGCAATTTTTTTAATGAAAAGAAATGAAAAATGAAGAAAAACGGGACATTTGCTCGCACAAATGATTATTTGTATTTGCGAAAAGGAAAGATCAGTTGATTTTCATTGCCATTATGGTAATATCGTCGAACTGGTCGGCGCCGCCGACGAAATCGTCGATATCCTTTTTAAGATACGTGAGCTGTTCGGAAACGGGGAGATTCT
>JAZUJV010000191.1:0-24725 GCA_045642945.1 Eubacteriales bacterium
CGAAGCCGCCGAAAACCAGAAAACGCGCTATATTTCGCTCTTAAACGCCTTTATCGCGAAGTACGGCGACAAAAAAGTCGTTCTGACCCGCTCTCCCGGACGAATAAATCTTATGGGTCGTCATATCGACCACCGCGGCGGTGGAATAAACGTCATCGCCACCGATAAAGATACCGTTTTCGTTTCCTCCCCGCGTGATGACGACATTATAAATATCGCGAACCTCAACCCGCAATACCCCGACCGAAGCTTCTCGATTTCCGAATCGCTCGGATGCACAAAGTATAATTCCTGGCTCGATTTTCTTGATGATGAAAATTATAAAGAGGCGTTAAAACAAAGCAGCGGCGACTGGTCCAACTACGTCAAATCCGCCGTCCTCCGCCTCCAATACGATACCGAGCTTCCGCTTATGGGAATGGATATGCTCGCGAGCGGCAACATCCCCGTCGCCGCCGGACTTTCCTCCTCGTCGAGCATCGTCGTCGCCGTGATGGAAGCCGCCGTTTCGCTCAACTGCCTCAATATCACCGATAAACGCTTTATCGACCTCTGCGGCGAGGGCGAATGGTACGTCGGCTCCCGCGGAGGCGCTGGCGACCACGCCGCGATGAAATGCGGCAGACGCGACACCGTCGTCCACCTCGGCTTCAAGCCTTTCGAGGTCGGCGAAAGCGCGAAATTCTCGGATAAATATTCCGTTATCGTCGCCAACAGTATGATAAAAGCGAAAAAATCCGAGGGAAGTAAGGATAAATTCAATTCCAAAGTCGCCGCCTACGAGTTCGCGTTTATGATTTTGAAGCGCAACTACCCCTCGCTCGACCTTCGCGAATTCCGCGACCTCGCGAAAATCCGTCCTTATTCCGAAATCTATAAAATGCTTCTCACCGTCCCCGAGACTATGACACGCGGCGGCTTGAAAGCCCTCCTTCCGGAGTATAAAGACCAGCTCGAGCGCACCTTCTCGACCCACGCCGACCCGGGTGTCTACGACCTTCGCGGCGTCGCGCTTTACGGTATTTCCGAATGCATCCGCTCAGAAAAATGTATGGACGCGCTTCGCGACGGCGATTATAAGCTTCTCGGCGATATGATGAAGATAAGCCACGACGGCGACAGACTTAAAGAATACGATGTCTCCGATAAGGCTCTCGAAAAGCTCGCCTCCGAAAACTTCGATATATCCCTCTGCTCCGGCGATTACGGCTGCTCCGTGGATAAAATCGACTGCCTCTGCGACCTCTTGAACGCCACCGACGGAGTCCTCGGCAGCGAGATCGTCGGCGCGGGACTCGGCGGCTGCGTCATCGCTTTGACCGAAAAACAAAAAGCTTGCGCCGTAATAAATACCCTTAACGAAAAATACTACGACCGCTTCGGCTTCGACCGCGCCGCGAACGTCTACTCCGCCTCCTCCGGCTCCTCGGTCATCTATTAAAACTCAAAACAATAAAAGTGTGTTTTCGCCTCTTATGAAAACACACTTTTTACGTATTGCTTTGTGAATTGTTTTACTTGCTATTGGTTTTCTGTGGTATTTCTTACAAATATAACGGTTTAGATGATTATTCTGAAATATAATTGCTTTTTTCGCTAACCAAGCAAGATAAACGCTTGACACTTTCCAATAAATGTGTATAATATAATTATATTTTTATGCGCATTTTACATTCGCGTTGCTTTCTGCAATACAAAACTTAACTCAAAGTATATTTGTTTGCAATATGTTGTAATATATGGCAATAGCATTTGACTAATAAGTTTGTTTATTCTTCATTTCGCGTTCATTCGGCACAAACCAAACTATACAATAGAGGAGATATTTGCATGGCTGACATTCAAACAACCGGTGGATTGTTCACTGATGAAAGCAGAAAACTGATTATATCAAACATTTGCAATGTGTTTGATTGCAAAGAAGATGATGTCGAGTCCCTCGAACCTGTTCAGGCAGGGCTTACTAACGTCGTCCTTTCTTTTAAACTTAACGGAGGCAAATACGTTTATCGTCATCCCGGCCTCGGCTCCGAAATCCTTGTCGAACGCGGACGCGAGACTATCATGCAAAAAATTGTCGAAGACGCAGGAATTGATACTACGCTGATTGCAATGGACGTAGACGAAGGCTGGCGTATCGGGCGTTTTATTGAACACAGAGACTTTGATTATAATAATCTTAACGATATGGTCAGAGCCGTTATGCTTTTCCGCAGACTTCACGCTGCACCGTGTCATGTTCGCTGGAACTTCGATGTAATAAAAAAAGCAGAGGGTATAAAAGCACAGATAGAACCTGAAAAGTACGGACATTTTCCGGATTTTGCGAGAATACGTGACCGAATCTATCAGCTCGCAGAATTGGCAAAAAGCGACGGCGTCAAAAACTGTAATATTCACGGCGATGCTAGAGATGTAAACTTTCTGATCAATAAAGAAGAGATACATCTTATCGACTGGGAATACGGCGGTTACGGAGATCCCGGCTTCGATATCGGCTCATATGTTTGCGGCGGCGAACATACTCTTTCCGATATAGACAGAATTCTCTTTACGTATTATCGTAGAAAGCCTACCGATATGCAGCGCCGCCATTTCTACGCATATATAGCAATTTCCGGCTGGTTCTTTATGCATTGGGCTATGCTTAAATTAAGCAAAGGTCAAGGAGTAGGCCCGCTTAAAGAACAATGGTATCACTTTGCTAAAAATATGAGTATATTTGCTCTTCCGATGTATGGCGTCGAAGTCGATAAAAAAGAGTATGATGAAGCTAAAAAAGCGTTGGAAGATTGTAAACTGCAAGATTTATCGTTTTTAAATCATGAGATAGGTGTTTATGAGGAGGTTCTGTAATGACATACATTATATTAGCCGCCGGCAAAGGAAACAATCTTCAACCGCTAACGTTAAAATACGCAAAGACCAGCTATAAATTGGACGAAGAAACTACGGTTTTACAGCGTATGGTTCGTTGTATCCGTAAGCTCGATAAGAATGGCGAAATCGTTGTAGTAGTTGGCTACAAAGCCGAAGAGATAGAAAAAGAGCTCGAAGGCGAAAATGTTAAATTTGTGAAGAATCCGTTCTACGAAGTAACAAACTCTATTTCGTCCCTTTGGTTCGCCCGGGATTATCTGGAACGCGAGAACGTAACGATTATCCATGGTGACGTTGTATTTGCAGATGAGTTGATTGAGTCGTATCTGGTGAAAGAAACCGACTACCCTTATGTGTTGGTCGATAGTGCTTGCGTGAAGCCCGGCAGTTATAACGCGGTTATGCAGGGCGACGAGGTCCTCGTTATGTCTAAAAAACTGGAACGTTTTACCGCCAAATATTGCTGCGTATCAAAACTTGACCCTGTTTCGAGCCGTTTACTGAAACAGGAAATAGATGAAATGATAAACAGCAATATGTACGACCAGTATTTTGAAGACAGTCTTGTCCAAATGATTATGTTCCATGATTTCCAGCTTCGCGGTGTGGATATTGCCGGGTATAAATGGGCTGAGGTAGATACCGTGGACGATTTATTGATGGCTCAGAGAATACATAGAGGCGGCGAAATATGAATATTGCAGTGATTTTGGCAGGCGGCGTAGGAAGCAGAGTTGGAGCTAAAATTCCGAAACAGTTTATAGAAGTGCTCGGTAAGCCCGTTATTGCATATACGTTAGAGGCTTTCGAGCATCATCCGGAGATTGATGCAATTCTGGTCGCTTGCGTAAAACCGTATATTGACTATGTTTGGGAAATCAAAGAAAAATATCAACTTGCTAAACTTAAATGGGTTACCGAAGGCGGAGATACTTTTCAAAAATCAGTCCTTAACGGAATAAGCTATCTCGAAGATAAAATCGACAAAGATGACATTGTCCTTGTGCATTTCGGCGCATCGCCGTTTATTACCGAAGAAATAATTACCGATGCGATCAAAGTATGCAAAGAAAAAGGAAATGCGATCTCTGCCACCGACTACTATCTATTGAGCGGCAAGAAAAAGACAACGGTATCGGTCTCCGATCCAGATAATTATACTGAAGAATATATCGATCGCGGAACGATAGCCATTATGAATTCTCCTCATGCTTTCAGGTATGGTTTTATTATCGATCTTTATAAAAAAGCTATTGAGACCGGTGTGATTGATACGGTTGAACCGCATACTACTACGTTGATGTATGCTATGGGCGAGAAAATATACTTTTCGTATGGCAGCCAAAACAATATAAAAATCACTCGAAAAGAAGACCTTGACTTGTTTGAGGGCTATGTTTTGATGAAACAAAAGCGTGCCGCAGAGGGAAACAATGAAAGTAGCAACGTTGTTAGCTGATGGTTTCGAAGAGTGTGAAGCGTTGATTGTTGTCGATATTCTCAGGCGTGCAGGCGTTGAAGTTATTATGGTTTCTGTTACGGATAAAATTGAGATTCGTTCATCTAGAAACATCGGAATTATCGCCGATGAGCTTATCGATGACGTCGACTTTGACTCCGTCGACATGATTTTCCTTCCGGGCGGCAGAACCGGAACCGAAAATCTCCAAAAGAATAACGAAGTTAAAAAACTTTGCAAATTGTTTGAGCAAAACAAAAGAATTGCGGCAATTTGTGCCGCTCCGAGTATTCTTGCTGATTTGGAATTGCTCGAAGGAAAGCATGCGACCTGTCATCCCGATTACGAAAGTAAAATGAAGGGAGCGTTGCTGACTGAATGCGGTGTTGCCGTTGACGGAAATATTGTTACAGGACAAGGACTCGGCGCAACTTTCCCGTTTGCGTTCGAACTTGTGAAAATCCTTGTTGGCGGCGATGCAGTCGCAAGGATAAAAAAAGCCATTTGTTATTAATACGTTTGAACAAATAACAAGTCTTCCTGTGTTTTTGCGGTCAATGTTTTTATATCGATAAGCATAGTGTTAATTTGATTTTTAGATAGGATGTGTCATATGAAAGCCGGAATAATTACTCATTACAACGTACATAATCACGGCGCAAATCTTCAGATGTATGCGTTGATTAACGAGCTTAAAAAACTTGGATATGATGCCAAAGCGTTGCAGTTTCAAAAGAATTATGATTTTATGGGCGGATCTGCAGCAAATGCGAAATATAATATTTCTTTAAAATCCATACGTATTTATTTAAAATACCTTTTTGAAAACGGTTTTAAAAGAACGCTATACAATTACAAAAAAAGAAAAATTCTCTCTTCGTTCAGGTCTGAAAACGGGTTGGTCGGCGAATTCTATGCGGATGCGAAAAATCTCGATGCGGTTGTGATCGGCAGCGACGAAATATTCAGCATAGAAGCAGGGCCTAATCCTTGGTATTACGGTATAGGCGTCCCTTGCAAAAAACAGATTTCGTATGCGGCCAGTTTCGGACCGACAACGCTTGATATGATTGAAGAACGTAACGTCGGGGCGCTTATCGGTGCCGGAATGAACAATATCTCCAAAATATCAGTAAGAGACGAAAATTCTGCGCAAATCGTCAAACATTATACTTCAAAAGAACCGAAGATAGTTTGCGACCCGGTACTGCTGCATGACTTTTCCGAATATTGCTCGGAAAAAGAAAAAGAAGAATTCAAAAAGAAGCATCACGAAAAGTATTGTATAGTATATTCATATGATTACAATATGAATGATGATTCCACGGTAAATTATATAAAAAACTTCGCAAACGTTCACAGATTGAAGATATATAGCCTCTGCTATTTTCATAAATGGTGCGACGAAAACATCAACGTTTCGCCGTTAGACGTATTTAAATGGTTTGCTTGTTCGGAAATGGTATTTACCGATACGTTTCACGGATCGGTTATTTCTCTTGCTTCCGAAACACAGTTCATTACCAAGATTCGCGGAAACGGCAACAAATTGCGTTTTTTGCTTGAACAATACGAAGTAATTGACAGGCTCACCAATGATTTTTCCGATATAGATAAGATCATAGAAAATCCCATTGATTACGATAATCGCGAAAGAAAAATTATCGCGCAAAAAAGGCATGATTCTTTTGAATATTTAAAATCTGCGTTAAGCTGACTAAGTGAGGAAAAATATGATTGCTGACAATGTTCATTGCACGGCTTGCGGAGCGTGTCTGCAGACGTGTAAACTTAATGCAATAACGATGAAATATTCGGAAGATGGCTTTTTATATCCCGCTATTGACCGCGAAAAATGCGTTGAATGCGGCGCTTGCGAGAAAGTATGCCCTTTAAGTAGCACGGATCATCGCGATACTTTGAAGCAAAGTTATGCCGCGGTTTCAAAATCACAAACCGTCCTTTCGAATTCAACCAGCGGCGGTGTTTTTTTCGAAATGGCAAAATATGTATTAAGCGTCGGCGGATACGTATTCGGGTGCGCTTTTGACGACTCGTTTCGTGCAAAACATATTTGTATTACAGAAGCCGACTCCCTTAGTCTTCTGCAAGGATCAAAATATGTGCAGAGCGATATAGGAAACACCTATTGCGAAACCGAAAAATACCTGAAACTTGGTAAAGCTGTTCTTTTTTCCGGAACTCCTTGCCAAATAGACGGCTTGAAGCATTATCTGAAAAAAGATTACGAAAATTTATATACTTGCGATGTTATTTGCCACGGTGTAACGTCTCAAAAGTTTTTTGACAAGTATCTTGAGTGGTATCAAAAAAAGCATAAAATCGTAGTAAAGGATTACAGTTTCCGTTCTAAAGAAAATTCCGGATGGAGCAGTGCGGGAATGGTCAAAGGAACAAATGCCAAAGGCTTGGCGGTAAAAAGAAAACTCTTTTATTATAACGATTACTACTATTTTTATTACATGAACGGCTCGATGTTCAGAGAAAATTGCTATGAATGTAGGTACGCTAATGCAAATAGGGTAAGCGATTTTACTTTGGGCGATTTCTGGGGTGTTGAAAAGTTTAATATGCCCTTTAATACGGATAACGGCTGTTCTTTGATGATAGTTAATACCGAAAAGGGAAGTGCTCTGCTCGACAAATTTTCCATTGAATTTGCTCGCGTTGACTACGATAAAGCCATTATTCAAAATAAACAGTTGACTTGTCCTTCCGGTAAACCCGATAATTATGTATCTGTTATCCAACAAATGAACTCATTGGATTCGGATGCCATTGATGCGGATTTCAAAAGGCATAATTTCAAACGCAGAATAATGGGACGAATAAAATATGCTACTCCGAAACGTTTAAGAAAAATACTGAAAAAAGTATTATGACTTTTGCTTCGTTTGCCTAGATACCGTGTTATTATATATTGACAATATTGTAGTATAATGATATAATTATCAATGATGTCAATGTGCTATTTTGCAAAAATATTATTATACTTTGTGGATATTTTATGAATAATAAAGCTTTATATAGTGTTATAAAAAGATTATTCGATGTTGTCTTGTCGATATTGTCGATTATCATTTTGGCTATACCGATGATTGCGGTCGCCATCGCCATAAAAGTCGATTCCCGAGGCCCTGTTTTGTTTATGCAAAAAAGAATAGGGAAAGATAAAAAAACGTTCAAAATATTAAAATTCCGCTCTATGTATTGCGATACCGACCCCAACGCCGCTACGCATTTACTGAATAATGCCGACAGCCACATCACTAAAGTTGGAAAAATAATCAGAAAAATGAGCATTGACGAAATACCCCAGCTTTTCAATATTTTTGTGGGTAAAATGTCGTTCGTGGGGCCGAGACCGGCGCTTTGGAATCAATATGATCTTATCGCCGAAAGAGATAAATATAATGCCAATAGCGTAAAACCGGGTTTAACGGGTTGGGCACAAATTAACGGCAGAGATGAAGTCAGCATCGAAGAAAAAGCGGTTTTAGACGGCGAATATGTTGCACGCCGTGGGATGCTGTTTGATATGAAAATTTTGTTTAAGACTTTTTTCTCGGTTATTAAACACAAAGGCGTCGCCGAAGGCGGCGTGAAAAAGTAATTTTGTTCTGTGGGAGATGTCTATGAAATATTCAGTGTTGATGTCGGTATACAAAAAAGACTCTCCGGAATATTTAAAAATCGCTCTCGAAAGTATATACGATATACAAACAAGAAAACCGGACGAGGTGGTTGTTGTATTTGACGGCCCTCTTACTGACGAGCTATACAAAACGCTTGATGAGTTCAGGGAAGGAAAAGAGAACACGGTTTTTTATTATCCTCAGGAAACTAACAAAGGTCTTGGCGAAGCTTTGAAAATCGGTAGCGAAAAATGTACCGGAGATTATATTTTCCGTATGGATTCCGACGATATCAGTGTTGAGACACGCTTTGAAAAACAAATAGAATATATTGAGAATCATCCCGAAATTGACGTTTTGGGTACCGGTATTGCCGAGTTCCAGTTCGATCCGGCCAACGAAGAGTTGCGCGAGAGAATATGCCCTTCGGAACATGATGACATAGTATCAATGGGCAAAAAAAGAAATCCGATGAATCACGTTTCGGTGTGTATGAAAAAGGCTGCGCTGGAACGTTCGGGCGGATATAAAACGTTACTGCTTCTTGAAGACTATTATTTATGGCTCAATATGATAGTATCCGGATGCAAACTCGCTAACTTGCGGGAGTCGTTGGTTTATGTTCGCGTAGGTAACGGCTTTGATTCAAAGCGCGGATCTAAAGAAAGAATATCGGGATGGAAAGTATTACAGGACTTTATGCTTTCCAATAATATGATAACGAAACCCCAAGCTACGCTGAATATGTTCTACATAAGAGCGTTTGTCAATACTCCTACTTGGCTTAAACGTTTTTTGTATTCCAAAATACTAAGAAAATAAATGGTACAATTTATGGAAAATGAAAAAACGCATATTTCTGCCGTTTTGCTCGGAATGGTATTCATTGTTTCGACGCTTAATGTTATTGAGTTTTTCGAAAAAATATCATTACTGACAATTGTTACTGCGGCGTTCTGCGGATTCGTATGCCTTGAAGCCTTTTTTTATAAAAATACTAATAAAATATATTCAAACGGCGATTCACAAGATTTAACGAGAAGTAAATATATAAAAAATGTACGTAATAATAACCCAATATATTCCGCCGTTAAAAGCTGCCAGTTTTACATCCCGCTCTTTCTGATAGTGATATCATGGGCAAGCACTATCTGGTCATTGAATAGGGGAGTAACCGTTACCAGAAATTATGCCTATACGATTTTGCCGTTGTTTTTTGTTTTTGTAAAGCTTGCGGATTTCAATGAAAAAGACATCAAGCTTATAGACAACAGTATCATCTTGGCTGGCTTATTATATTTTGTTTACGCAATTGTTACTCATGGCGTCAGCGGCATTATCTCGGGACGATTCTCTATTTCGGAAGATTTTGACCAAAATGCAACAAGTGCGATTTTGTTCCTTATTATTGTTGTAATGACGAAGCGTATTTTCGACAGTCGGGAAAATTCACGTAAGTACGCGGTGTATATAGTTCTGTTGCTCCCTGTTCTATGGCTTTTTCTTATGACCGGCTCTCGAGGCGGTCTTCTCGCATTATTTGCGTTTATCACCGTCATTTTCTTGTATGGTAGCGAAAAAAAGAATAAAATTACGAAATTTGTTGTAGCGGCGTTAATCATTTTTGCGGTAGTATATTTTGTTGCGCCGTATGTCCTTCCGGATAGTATATATTCGCGTCTGTTTTTAATAGATAGCTATAAACAGACATATTACAGCGGTAAAGACCGCGCAGCTATTTGGAAATACTGTGTTCAGTATATTGTGCCTCAAACGCCGATTTGGGGTAACGGCTCCGGCGTCCCCCCGTATTTGATCGGTCATAGGTTCGGGCTTGAGTACCGAGGCGTCCATAATATGTATTTATGTATGTATATGGAATATGGGTTGCTCGCGCTCCCTCTGTATATTGTATTTATTGCCAACATATTCAAGTCAAACATCAAAACAAAAAACAAATATTGTGTTGGCGCTTTAGTGGGTATATGTATTATCGCGTTTTTCCTTGAATCTTATTCCAGAACCTATCTGTGGAATATTTTAGCGTATTGTATTATCGGAATTAAAGTTAAAGATTCCGAAAGAAAGGAATCTTCAGAAAACGGCAATGAAAAAGATTAATCTAGTTCAAATGCAAAAAATAGAAAAATACATTTTGAATTCTGTCGTAAAAATATGTGATGAGAATTCTATCGGTTATTCAATGTATGCCGGAAGCATTTTGGGAACCGTGCGCCATAAAGGACCTATTCCGTGGGATTCGGATATAGATATGATAATATCTATCGATGATGCCGAGCGTTTCGAAAAGGCCATGAGCGCTCAACTGCCGTCGCCCCTTTTTCTTGATTCTTATTCTGTTAATAAGAAAAACAAGTATTTTTATCCTCGCGTCGGTATAAAAGGCGCCGACGTTTATTGGGTGCATGTTGACGTTTTCTTATATTCCGCTTTACCGAATGATAAGCAACTGTATCATGGTTATTTGCAGACAGCCAGAGAAAAACTCGCAAAATATCATCGCAAAACCAACGTTACGTATACAAAAAAGAATGCTGTAACCAATGCCGTATACACTTCGTATCATTTTCTTAGAAGTCTTTTTGTCCGCGGCAGCAAAGAATCGCTTTATAACGATTATATGAAGTATTCAAAAAAATACAGCCTTGCCGACGCGGAATATACCACTGAGCTTGGCTGTGCCAAATACGGTGATAAAAAGGTATTTAAGAAGAGTTATTGGGAAAATACGGTACTCGCCGATTATGCGGATATAAAAGTAAGAATCCCGAAAGAATCCGATGACTTTCTTACCTTTATGTACGGAGATTATATGTCTCTGCCGTCGGAGAGCGAAAGAACGAAATTGGACAACTTCTTGTTGAATATTGACGACGATCTTTATAATTGGTGTGTCTTTGAACATATTTTTGATTTTTAGGGGTATTTGATTTTGAAAAAAGCGGATATCGGAAGAAAAAAGAAGGTTTTAATCAATATTATCGCTTCCGCTCTTTCGGAAGTGGTATCGCTTATTTGCTCTTTAATACTTCCGAGGCTTATCCTTTCTCATTTTGGATCCGATTACAACGGTATAATCAATTCCATCACCCAATTTATTAGCTTCGTTACGTTGCTGCGCGCAGGAGTGGGGGGCGTAACGAGAGCCGCTTTGTATCGACCCCTTGTCGAAAACGACACCGAAAAAATCAGTTCCATTGTTAAAGCCACCGAAAACTATATGCGCAAGATAGCGTTCTTGTTTCTCGGCATAATGCTTGTAATGGCATCTGTGTACCCAATTTTTGTTAAAGATTTTTCATGGATCTTTTCGTTTTCGCTATTTATCATACTCGGAATTACAACTTTCGTTCAGTATTATTTTGGAATAACTTATCAAATGCTGCTTCTCGCCGATCAGAGAAACTATATTTATATGTTATTCAACATTGTCGCGGTTATTTTAAATACGATTCTTGGGTCGGTATTTATCCTTCTGGGTTTTGGAATACATTTTGTAAAGCTTGCCAGCGCCGCTGCTTTTGCCATAACCCCGATTCTGCTTAATATCTACGTAAAAAAGCATTACAAGATAAACAAAAAAGCAAAACCTGATAATTCGGCTTTGTCTCAAAAGCGTGCTGCTCTGGGACATCAAATCGCGTATTACATTTTGACCAGCACCGATTTATCTATACTGACGATTTTTGCAAACGTAAAATACGTTTCCGTATACAGCGTTTACTTTCTCGTAATTAAAGCAATCAAAACGATTATCAAAACATATTCAACAAGCGTCGAAGCTGCTTTCGGCAATGTTATCGCAAAGAAACAAGACAAGGTTCTTAATGAATCTGTATCAATATTCGAATGCTTTATGTGTCTGAGCTGCTCGTTTATTTTTGCTTGCGCGCTCGTTCTTATCGTTCCGTTTGTCCAAGTATACACGAAAAATGTCTTTGACATAAATTATATAAGGCTTGATTTTGCGATTTTACTGATAGTAGGTGAACTGCTATATTGCATCAGAATACCTTATATGTCAGTAGTGGAAGCGTCAGGTATGTATGAACAAACGAAAATAGGCGCATATATTGAAGCGGCCGTTAACGTAATCACGTCAATACTTTTGTGCAAACTTATTGATCCTCTCGTGGGCGTTGCGATCGGAACACTTCTCGCAATGGCTGTTCGTACCATAGAAATTTCCGGATTTGTTGATAGGAAAATACTTCATCGAGAGCGTTTTGATTTTTATAAGATAATTGTTGTCAGCGCAGCGATTCTTTGCGCTACGTTCTTTGTTACCGCCGCATTGCCGTTTTCGGATAACTGTGTCTCGTATACCGAATGGCTTATCAGAGCGGTCGCTGACGCGGGTATATGCGCGGCAATCACTTTGATTATAGCGTTACTGGCATATAGAAAAACGTTTTTTAAAGTATGTAAAACTATTATTTCAGTATTGACAAGAAGGAAAAAACATGAAGTTCAATAATGCTATTTTGCTATTTCAAGGGTCTCAGCTGGGTAATCATGTGCATCCTTTTGTAATATCCGAAGTAGAGGCATTTTGCGCAAAATTTGATAATGTATATCTTGTTTGCTTTGAATACGATAAAAATATTACGGACTTAGACGGTATCGGCAATTTGAAGACTATAACGGTACCGATACATAAGGCAAGCCGTATTTTCGGAGCAATAAAACGTTTCTTTTTATGCAAAGGTTTTGAGAATTTAAGCGTTGCAATAAAAAACAGACTTATCAGCAAGAATTATTTAAAGGTATCTGCACAGGTTTTGTTGTTTGGCACGGCGCTCGAAAAAGAAGCGAAGAAAATCATTCGCAACAATCCGAATTCCGAATGGGTCGTCGAATCTTATTGGCTTTCCGGATCTGCTTTGGCTGCGGCAAGATTGCGGGAAAAATATAAAAATGTTTACGCTTTCTCCAGAGCGCATTCTTCTGAAATCGATTTCGTGAGAAACCCACCGTGCGTTTGTCAGTATAAAAAATACATCTACGAGAATTTAGACAATATTTTGTTTATATCTCAATGGGGAAAAGATAATTTCGAAAAAACAATCATGCCAAAGCATGGTTTAACTGATTTTTCCAAAAACAGGGTAGCGCGCTTGGGCGTTGATAAAAAATACGATGCTTTGAACGTTCCTTCATCAGATGGCGTTTTCCGGATCCTTTCATGCTCCCGTGCGGTAAAACTCAAAAGAATGGATATGATTGCCGAGGCATTGTCCAAGCGTGAATTCAAACGTCCGATTTGTTGGACGCATATAGGAGACGGTCCCGAACTGCCCGCGATCAAAAAGCTGATGTCGGATTCGTGCCCCAACGTTGAGTTTAACGCATTGGGCAGTATGGCAAACAGCGAAGTACATCGTTATCTTTCCGAGCACCCCGTGGATTTATTCGTTAACGCCAGCGTTTTCGAAGGACTTCCGGTTTCAATTATGGAAGCCGCCGCATACGGTATACCCGTATTAGCTACGTCTGCCGGCGCGACGTCGGAGATAGTGGATTTAAACAACGGACTGCTCGTGCAAAATACCATTTCTTCCGATGAATTTGCCGGAGCGATTGAGAGCTTTGTGAATTGTGATTTCGAACGTTTACAGGCATTGAGGCACGGTTCATATGAAACATGGAAAGAAAAGTACAATAAAAAAGAAAATTATCAGATGCTGTTTGAAAATCTGGGGGAATAATTTATGACTTTCAAACAAAAATTATGTTATTTTATTTATAACTGTTTTGCTTCGAAAATGCCCCGCTCGTCCTCAAAAATCAGAATCGGTCAAAAACAGATAAGGCGATTTTTTGCCAAAGGCTTTATTGAGTATATGGGAAAAAACGTCAACATAGAGAAAAACGCCACGTTTGGGCCGCGTGTTAAAATTGGAGATTATTCCGGTATAGGCATTAACGCGAAAATAGCAGATGACGTTACGATAGGAAAATATGTTATGATGGGTCCCGATTGTATTATTTATACCAATAACCATGCATACAGCGACCTAAATACGCCGATGATGTTTCAAGGGAAAACCGAAAGTAAGCCGGTTACTATCGGCAACGATGTTTGGATAGGTTCTCGCGTAACGATAATGCCGGGCGTCTCAATAGGTAACGGCTCGGTAATAGGTGCTTCGGCAGTAGTAACGAAAGACGTGCCGGATTACGCTATAGTCGGTGGTGTTCCGTCTAAAGTGTTAAAATACAGAAACAGTATTGCGGGAGATAAGAATGAATAACTACGTTTTGATTTCAAAAGATGCGCTATGCACTGATTATTTGCCCACGTATGGCAATAGGCGCTGGCATACGCCAAATATAGACAGTTTGGCTTCAAAAGGAACGGTGTTTTACAATCATTATACTGCCGCGCCTTCTACTGTAATGTCGTTTTTCAGCGCAATTACCGGCTTGTACGGTCATGAAACCGAGTACGAAATGTACGAGCGTATTCATGACGTATATGTTGGCGAAACGTTGTTTACAAAATTAAAAAACAAAGGATATCGCTGCCATATTATTTGGGGCGATATTTGGGAAAAACTTCCCGAATATTTCGATTGTTATCGTAACGATGTTACGATACACAGAGTCGATTCGTTCAAACAGGGCGTTGGTGCTCATTATATCCATGACGGTGTTTTGCGACCGGATGATGAGAAAAAGCAAAGCACTTTTGAAACTGTCGAAAAACTGGTGAAAAGTATTTTAGATGCCGAAGAAGACGTATTTATCTGGATACATTTTCCACACGTAATAAACGGCGAAGTGTCGTACGGTAGCGACATTGAGTTGTTTGATAAATATGTGGGAATGATAAGACGCTATGTTTCGGATGACAACATATCCATTACTGCGGATCACGGCAATATGAACGGTCATAAAGGAAAAACGTGCTACGGTTTTGACGTATATCAGCCGGAAATAAAGATTCCTTTGATAACGCCGATGATAAAAGGTAATAAAGAGTGCAGAGTAAGTACAAGCTCAACCGATCTTTATTCTTTGCTGTTCGAAAACGAAATTCCGAATCGTGAATATGTGTATTCCGATACCGCTTATCGCGGACAGGCAAACCGCAAACTTGCAATTATTTATGATAAGTATAAATATATTTATAACAAGATGAGCGGAACTGAAGAATTATACGATCTCGATTTCGACCCAACCGAAGAGTTTTCGCTTATTGCGGATACAAAATACGATACCGATAGAAAAATCGAGGTCCCTTCAAGAGAGCTATACTATTATCCCGAGTGGGACAAGCTTCCTGAAATAAGGGAACGCTTAAGAGCTGAAAAAAACCGTATTTGGAAAAACGGAAGCGCAAAAATTACTGTCAAAAGTAAGTTGAAAGATCTTGTCAGACCTTTGTATGCGAAAATCCGAAAGAAGCGTTCAAAGAAAAATTGAGATTTTTCGGGAGATATAACAGATGGCTGAATATGTTAACGGTTTAGTAAGCGTTGTCATTCCGACATACCACAGATGCGATCTTCTTTCAAGAGCAATAGCATCCGTGCTTAACCAGACTTATAAAAATATAGAGTGTATAGTCGTGAATGATAATGTTCCCGGGGATGATTATTCTCAAAAGCTATATACCGAGATAGAACAGTACAAGAAAAACGACCGTTTTGTTTTCATAGAGCAAGAAACCCATATCAACGGAGCCGAAGCCAGAAACTGCGGCATACGTATCGCTCGTGGAGAATACGTCGCTTTCCTTGATGATGACGACTGGTGGAAAGAAGATAAAATCGAAAAACAGGTGGCATTTATCCAAACACAAAGTGATAAATGCGGGGCAGTTTCGACGCTTCTTGAGTTTTATCAAAATGGTAAAGTTGTTCGTCGTTCAAAGGCGTATAAGGATGGCTCGATATGCAAAAATATACTCCGAAGGCAAGTACGCGTTTCTACCTGCTCTGTAATGCTGAAGCATCTTTATCTTGACGAAACCGGTTATTTCGATAATAGATTAAGAAGGCATCAGGAAATACAGCTTTTGTCGTATTTTACTGAAAAATATGAACTGCGCTTGCTGCCGGAATATTTAACATGCGTTTGCTTTGACGATACAAAAAACAATCCCGACTACAATAATCTTGTAAAAATCAAGAATGACTTTTTTGAAGCGGTATCGCCGATAACTTCAAATTTGGGAAGATGGGAAGAAAAACGCATTAAAGCGTTGCATATGTTTGAACTTTCTTATGTGGCGCTCAAAGAGAAAAAATACGGGAAATTCATCAAACATTTTCTTAATGTTTTCATTGATCCAATTACCTTCGGCATCGCGATAAAAAGGGTAATCGACAGAATGTTTGAATAATTTTCCCATAGGCAAAGCCATTTATTTTTATAGCTCGCAGAGGATAAGAAATGGCAGATAATATTCGCTTGCTAATGCAGCTTATTCGTTGTGAAATCACCGGTGAAATTATTGACGCTTCACAATTCAGTGATTTTACCGATGACGAATGGAAACAACTTTATTCTTTTTCCAAAAGATATGATCTTGTCCATTTGGTTGCAGATTCGTTAGTTATAAATAACGTTATTTCCGAAGGAGAGATCAAAGATAAGTTTAAAAAGCAGATTTTGCTTGCCGGATATCGCTATCAGAAAATGGAATACGAAACCGAGGCTTTAAAAGAGGTTTTAAACAATTCGGGCGTAGAATTCATTATTTTAAAAGGATATATAATGCGCGATTTGTACCCTGAACCTTGGATGCGTACAAGCTGCGACATAGATATATTGGTTCATGAAAGCAATTTCGAGGAAGCTAAAGCAGTTATTTTCAAAGAATTAAACTATGAATTTTCGAACATTAAGAACCATGACGTTGAAGCGGTAGCTCCGTCGGATGTGCATATCGAACTTCATTTCAAACTGTGTGATTCAAACGATGAGCGAAAATACAACCGTTTGCTGAAGAACGTATGGGATTATACCGAACAAAAAGAAGAAGGCTCATGCGAAAGGTTCTTGACTCGCGAAATGTTTTACTACTACCATATTGCGCATATGGCAAAACATTTCGAAGAAGGCGGCTGCGGAATCCGACCGTTTATCGATTTATGGTTGCTGAATAACAAGCTTTGCTGCGATCAAGCGCTAAAAGATAAGTATTTACGTGAAGGCGAACTGGAAAAATTCAACGAAATCGTATGCGATTTATCAAACGCTTGGTTTGAAAACGGTCCCCAAACGTCGCTGTTATCGAAAGTCGAAAGTTATATTTTGACCGGCGGAACGTACGGAAGCGTGCGAATGAAAATAGCCGCAACACGAAAAGCCGACGAAAGCAAACTGCATTATATTATCTCGAAAATCTGGATACCGTTTGAAAGACTGTGTTTAATTTACCCAAAACTTAAAAACAGACGAATCCTTCAGCCGTATTATGAGGTTTGCCGTATATTCAAAATAGCAAGCAATCCTATAATGAAAGAAAGGCTTAACGACTTTAGAAATTCATCCGACGATGATAATGCTCAAACTTCGAAACTTATGTCGGAGCTTGGTCTGAATTGATGTTTTTCTTGTTTTTGCAAAAAGATACGGCGTCTCTGCCGTATCTTTTTGTTTTCACATAAAACGTCCGAAAAAAATCAAAAAATGCAAAATATTCCTTAAAATATTTCTTGACAAACGCTTGAAAATGCTGTAAATTGTTATTATTCTGAATAAGTAGGATTTTTAATTCCGGCTTAAAAACTCGTATTGAAAATTTATTTATTTTGAATGAAATTTTATATACGAAGAACTCAAAAAGGAGGAACTTCAATGAAAATCGGAACCACAAAAGAACTCAAAAATCATGAATACCGCGTCGGGCTCACCCCCGATAACGTAATGGCGTATGTTGCCCACGGCCACGAAGTATTCGTCGAAACCGGAGCAGGCGTAGGTGCCGGCTTCGCCGACGAGGAATATATAAACGCCGGTGCGAAGATCCTCGCCACACCCAAAGAGGTCTTCGATACCTGCGAAATGATCGTCAAGGTCAAAGAGCCCGAGGAATGCGAATACGACTATTTAAGAAAAGGCCAGATCCTCTACACCTATCTCCACCTCGCCGCCAACAAACCCCTTGCCGAAACTCTTCTTAAACGCGGCGTCAAAGCCGTCGCTTTCGAAACGATAACCGATAACGCGGGCAACCTCCCGTGCCTCCGCCCGATGAGCCAGATCGCCGGCCGTCTTTCCATCCAGGAAGGCGCTAAATATATCGAACAGTCCTTCGGCGGCAGAGGAATTTTGCTCGGCGGCGTCCCCGGTGTCGAAAGAGGTAAAATTGTAATAATCGGCGGCGGTGTCGCCGGTACTTACGCCGCTAAAGCCGCTGTCGGTATCGACGCGCAGGTTACTCTTCTCGATATCAACCCCAACCGCCTCGCCTATATCGAGGATATCTTCGGCGCAAGCGTTACCACGCTTTATTCCACCGAAGCGAATATAAGAAAATGTCTCTCCGAAGCCGACCTCGTAATAGGCTCCGTGCTTATCCCCGGCGGCAGCACTCCGAAACTCGTCAGAAGAGAACATCTTAAGCTTATGAAAAAAGGCGCCGTGATCGTCGATATCGCTATCGACCAGGGCGGCTGCTGCGAATCCTCCCACGTTACCACCCACGACGATCCTATCTTTATCGAAGAGGGAATAGTCCATTACTGCGTCGGCAATATGCCCGGCGCCGTCCCCCATACTTCGACGATAGCCCTCGCCAACACGACGATCCGCTACGGCCTTATGATAGCCGATAACGGCCTCGAAAAAGCGATGACGCTCGATAACGGGATCAGAAACGGTCTTAATATCTACGACGGCAAATGCGTGAATAAGAACGTTGCCAACTCCCTCGGGTATAAGCTCGAAACCGTTTGATTTAAAAAGGCTGTAAAAAAAGCGCAGAACGAAACAATAAAAGAAGGGTCAATTTGACCCTTCTTTTTGTTTCTATCGTCGTTTGCGAGCCTCGAAGTGCTTTGGTACGCCTGTACTCGCCGACAGTACAGTATCCGCAAGCGTAGATGCTCAACGATTCTGCATCTTTTTATGCGCCTCATCCGAGCGCAAAAATTAAAACGAATAATCCTCGCGAAAGTTTACTTTCGCGCTTTAAAAGTTTTTGCAAGAGCTTTTTTCAAAAAGCGGGGCTTTTCGCTTCCTTTTCTCAAAAAGGAAGGGCTTTTTTGCCTGCTTTTTTCTCGAAAAAAGTAGGCCGCGTCCTGTTTTCGCCCTATTTCGCCCCGTAGATAAGAACTACGGTATAAGATTCTTCCGCGCCGATATCGGCGTCGATTACAGTGTTTTCGTCCTTGTACACCGAAACGTTGACGTAGTATTTTTTACTTTCCGCGATGTAGTAATATTTGTCTGCCGCGGGGAACTCGTCGGAGTTGTCGCTGACCTTGGAGCCGGCGGCGTGAAGATCGTCTAAATACTCTTCGACCTCGTCGAGATATACGTCGTGAAATCCGTATTTAAGCGTGTCGGTCATCTCGTCGTAAAACCTCGACGTAATGCAGAATTCAAAATACGGAACAGGGAAGTAGTCCTCGGGGAAAAAGGTGCTGACTACGCAGGGCTGAAGCACGTAAACGGTTTCCCCTTCGTCAAGAAGCTTATATATGATGATGAAAAAGTCTTCATCCTTCGTCGCGTACTGCTTGACGCTTTGCATATATATTTCTTCGTATTCGTCCGATAAGTCGTATTCCTTGAACCCGAGCGCGATAAGGCTTTTCGCGTACTCGTCGACTTCATCCTGCCCAAGCTCAAAGTAATAATACATGTCATACGACATACATCCTTCGATGATGTCGGGATCGCCGAACTCGGGGTCCGGAGCGTACTCACCGTATTCCCATTCGAATTCGTCCTCTTCGCCGCCGCCGATAAAACCGCCGATGACCTGCGCCATGGTGGCTATTTCCGCCTCGGTAAGCTCGAAAACGTTCTTGTATTCAAATTTTTCTTTTAAGCTGTCGCCGAGCTCGTGATCGTAGGATATCTTAAGCCCGATGTCTTCTTTTAAGTCGCCGTATTCCACACTATCGATAACTAAATCGCACGTCGTTTCGGTGAGGTTAAACTTGCCTTTGAAATTGAACTTCGTGTCGGAATCCTCGGGGTCGTTAATGCTTCCGTCGAGCGTGAACGCGCCGTCAACACCCTTTGCCCAAGTGAGCGCGAGCTTCATGGTTTCGGTGCCGGCTTTAGCTTTATCAAGCTTAACGTAGGCGTCCGCTCCGACGACACCGTCTTTTTCATAAAGCTTAAAGTCTGCGCTCGACGTTTTGTCTTTGCTGTCTTTGTACTTGAAATCGGCTTTGATTTCCGCGCCGCCGTCGATGTGCCCGAGAGTAAGGTCAAAATCGTCGGCTTCTACATTGTCGATAAGATAATCCGCCGTAACGTGAAAACGTACCGTGCGCTCCTCGTCGTTTCTTATCCAGTCTTCCTCGATAAGCTCGTCTTCAAATTCTTTTACGATGTCGATAGGCTCAAAGTCGCTTTCTTCGTCGAATAGCTTTTGAAACTCGCCGCTCGCGGCGTCCTTTATAAGCGGAACGTCTGCTATCTCCCGAGCGAAATTCAATATGAATTCCTTGTATTCCGAGCCCTTTACCTTCGCGTTTATCGTAAACGTCTTGTCGTCGTTCTTTACCTTTTCGAAGGTGTATATGCTTTTTTCTTCGTTCTTTTCAAAAATCTCTTTAAGCTTTTCGGGAGTGTCTTTGTATTTCTCCTGTAAATCTTTCGAAAGCTTTTCACCCTTTTCGAGAGCGTCGATAACTTCTTTCTTCTCGTCTTCGCCCAAAAACTTCGCTATCGCGGAAGAAACGAACTTTTCTTTTATGTTGTCGAGCGTAAGCCCGTAAGCGCCGTTAAGCTCCGTTCCCGCTATCGAAAGAGCATATTTCAAAGCGACCTCTTGCGCGTCTTTGTCGGAGAATATGTCGACTTGCGCTTCCGCGTCGATACCTTCGACGTTGATATTGCCTATCTTCGCGGTCCCGTAAGAATATCCGCCCTTGTAAGCGACTTCAATGTTTATCGACTGGTCGTCGATGTCTTCCGACTGAATCTCGCCCATAAGTCCCAAATCTCCGAGCGAAACGCTTCCTTTTATCGTCCCCTGCTCGAATACGTTTTTTAAAAGCTTCTCATAAACGTCGAACCTGTCGCCGATATATTCTTTTTCCGTGTTTTCGACAACCGCTTCAAAAAAATCCTTCGGCGCGGCGTTTTTCTTGATTTCTACGCCGTTCTTCGTCGTAACGCTGAATAGGTCGCATCCCACCGCCGAAAACGCGAGCACGAAAGCGACGGACAGCGCGAGCGCGCATTTCAAAAATCTTTTCATTGTTTTCCTCCTTAGAAAAGAAAATATATTTTTTTTATTATAAACCCTGATTGTGTTCGATTTGTTATCAACCTATAATATTATACTATATTTTCAAATGAATTTCAAGGTGCGTTTCGTATTATCCGTGCCTACTGATATATGTCGGCGAAACGCCCACCGTCGCCCCGATTATACCATATTATTATAAAATTTAAAAAAGTTGGGACGATTTGCGTGATTTTTGGGATAAAAATCGCTTTTCGCTTAAAATTCAATATTTTTGTTTACTTTTCTTTCTCCGTGTTGTATAATTAACTGTTAAAATATATACTTAGGAGCTATACTATGCTCGTCGTATTAAAAAAAGGCGTAAACTTAAAAAACGAAAAGGAACTTCAAACCCTCCTTTCCTCTCTCGAATATAAAACCGAAACCGTCGACGGAATTACCGTTCTGGTCGTCCGCGACGAAACAACCCGCGCCGCCTTCGAGTCGCTGTCCTGCGTCGAATCGGTAAGCGCGTCAACCGTCCCGTTCCCGCTCGCTTCCTTCGAAAATAAAGGGAAAAAGTCGGTAATAAACGTAAAAGGCGTCTCCTTCGGCGACGGCTCTTTTCCCGTCATCGCCGGGCCCTGCACGATAGAGAGCGAAGATATGCTTTTCTCGCTCGCGCGTGAATGTAAATCCGCCGGAGCTTCGATGCTTCGCGGCGGAGCTTTCAAACCCAGAACGTCCCCCTATTCTTTTCAGGGCTTGGGCAGGGAAGGCATCGAGCTTCTGATAAAAGTCGGTAAATCCGTCGGTCTCCCGACGGTCAGCGAGATAATGGATATCTCCGCGCTCGAGCTTTTCGAGGGTATAGACGTTATCCAGATAGGCGCCCGCAATATGCAAAACTTCGAGCTTCTAAAAGAACTCGGCCGCTCCAAAAAGACGATAATGCTTAAACGCGGTCTGTCCTCGACCTTAAAAGAATGGCTGTTGAGCGCCGAATACATCCTCTCCGGCGGCAACGAAAACGTTATACTTTGCGAACGCGGCATAAGGACCTTCGAGACCGCAACGCGCTTCACGTTAGACCTGTCCTGCGTCCCCGCGCTTCGCGAGCTTACCCACCTTCCCGTCATAGTCGACCCGTCCCACGCGACGGGCAACTCCGCCTACGTCAAACCCATGTCCCTCGCCGCCGCCGCCTGCGGTGCCGACGGGCTGATGATAGAAGTCCATAACGACCCGATAAAAGCTCTCTGCGACGGAAAACAGTCTATCCATACCGAAGAGCTTAAAGAACTTATTTCTTCCGTTTCGGCGATACTGCCGAACTCTTACAGATAATGGCTTACAATATTTCAGACGACCCCAGAATTCAGATAATCCCCGCCGAATACGGTGAAAGCCGGTACGATATCGTAACCGGCTTTGATACCTTTACCTATCTCGACGATTTCTTCCCGAAATATCCGAAGATACGAAAGTGCGCCGTCATAACCGACGATACGGTATATGACCTCCATTTCGAAAAGATATCGCGGATTCTGGATTACGCCGGCATCGAATACGACGTGCTCGTCCTTCCGCACGGCGAAAATACGAAGAATATGCAGACCCTTTCGGATATCCTGTCCTTCTTCGCCGATAAAGAGCTTTGCCGCGGCGATGTCGCCATCGCCTTCGGCGGCGGTGTTATAGGCGATATAACCGCCCTCGCCGCCTCTCTCTATATGCGCGGGATAAGATATATCCAGATACCGACAACGCTCGTCGCGATAGTCGATTCCTCCTTCGGCGGAAAGAGCGCTATCGACCTCCCCGAAGGCAAAAACCTCGTCGGCACCTTCTCCGATCCGTCTCTCGTTTTCTCCGATTTGTCGCTTTTGTCAACTCTGCCCGACGACGAACTTTCCTTCGGTATGGCGGAAATAATTAAATGCGCCGTAATAAATAAAAACGTCTGCGATGCGATAGAAAAGGGAAGTATGGTCGATTTTATCGTCGGGAGCATCAAAGCCAAACTCGATCTCGTTGCCAAAGACCCGTTCGATAAATCCGACAGGCGAAAATTAAACTTCGGTCATACCCTCGGCCACGCCATCGAAAACGCCAGCAATTATTCGGTCCCCCACGGCAAAGCCGTCGCTATCGGTATGTACGCTATTACCAAAGCTTGTGTTAAAAACGGCGTTTGCGCTGATAACGTCCTCAAAAAGCTCGACGAGTTTTATAAACTCTATTCTCTCACGAAGGATTGCCCCTTTAAGACTTGCGACCTTATGCCCTTCGTCCTTCACGATAAAAAGCGCGACAGCGGCGTTATAAGCGCTGTCCTTCCCAAAGATATCGGCGAAGTCGCCGTTACGGATATGACGCTTACGGATTTTGAAGCCCTTATAAAACTCGGGCTCGGTGAATGATATGGAACTCGTATTAAAAAGTCCCAAGCTTCGCGGCGTCCTGACCGCTCCCGACTCCAAATCCGATTTGCACAGAAAGCTCATTCTTTCTTCGCTCTTCGGCGGTAAAGTCAAATATAATCCGCCTCTTTCCGACGACGTGATTGCGACGCTAAACGCTTTAAAAGCCCTCGGCAGCGATATCACCGACGACGGCGAATTTTTGACTCTTACGAAAGTTACCTTCGGCGGAAACGCCGAGATCGACTGCCGTGAAAGCGGAAGCACGCTCCGCTTTTGTTTGCCCCTCGCCGCGTTTTTAAATAAAACCGCGACCTTCAAAGCTTCTGCTTCTCTTGCCGAAAGACCGATAAAACCGATGACAGACGCTCTGTCAAACTGCGGTATTATTTTTTCAAACGAAACTCTTCCGTTTAAAATTTCGGGCAGACTGACGAAAACCGATTTTTCCGTCGACCCCTCGCTTTCTTCCCAGTTCGTCTCGGGAATTTTGATGTCTCTCGCGCTCACGGGCGGCACTCTGACGTTAAAAAATCCCCCCGTCTCCGCGCCGTATATAAATATGACTCTTGCCGCGCTCTCCCTTTTCGGCGTGAAATATAAATTCGAAAATAACGTCTATACCGTCGAAAAATCTACTGAAAAGATTGATAAAATAATCTCCCCCGAGGGCGATTACAGCTCTGTTGCCCCTTTCCTTCTTCTCGCCTCTCTCGGCGGGGAAGTTACCGTCAAAAACCTCTTTAAAAGTTCTCTTCAAGCCGACCGCGCCGTGGTCGAAATATTAAAAAATCATTCCCGCGTCAGCGTTTCCGAAGATTCCGTTACCGTTATTTCCGAAAATAATATAAAAAATATCCCGCTTGATATAAGCTGTAAAGATACCCCCGACCTTATCCCGCTTTTAGCCGTTTTCGCCT
>JAZUJV010000192.1:0-21100 GCA_045642945.1 Eubacteriales bacterium
ATAATAGAAATCGTAGGATTGCATTATCATATAGTTGAATTCGAGGAAGGAAAGACCTATTTCCATTCTCTGTTTATAGCATTCGGCGCGGAGCATATTATTTACCGAGAAGCAGGCGCCGACATCACGTAACAGCTCGACGTAGTTGAGATTCAGGAGCCAGTCGGCGTTGTTTACCATAGTGGCTTTGCCCTCGCCGAACTCGATAAAGCGCTCCATCTGTTTTTTGAAGCAGTCGGCGTTATGGGCGATATCCTCTTTCGTGAGCATTTTACGCATATCGGTCCTTCCCGAAGGGTCGCCTATCATCGTGGTTCCGCCGCCGATGAGCGCGACGGGCTTGTTGCCAGCCATTTGGAGACGCTTCATAAGCGTAAGCGCCATAAAATGCCCGGCCGTGAGGCTGTCGGCGGTACAGTCGAAGCCGATATAGAACTTCGCGCCGCCGTTATTTATAAGCTCGCGGATCTCTTTTTCATCCGTAACCTGCGCGATAAGTCCGCGCTCGACGAGTTCTTCGTAAATTCCCATTTTTGTTCTCCGTTCAGACAGATATTATTGATTATTCGCCATTATATCACAGTTTTTGGGAGTTTGCAAGCGGTTTATTCTTTATGTTGACTTTTGCGCGGAAAAGAATATAATGATAACGTAAACAATAGGAAAGAGGTGTATTTTATGGCACTGCGCGACGATTGGAAAAAGACGGGCGGCGAGCTCGGCACGGCGTTTAAGGACCTTGGCAAAACGCTTGTGAAATCCGCCGGAAAAGCCGCGAAAAAGGCAGGCGAATGGGCGGGCGCGGACGACGACAAAGAAGAGAAAAAAGAAGAGAAAAAAGAAGAAGAGAAATAGTAAAAAAGAGACGGTTACGCCGTCTCTTTTTAAGTTGCGATTGCGCGATTTTAACCGCCGACAATCGGCGAGGAAAAATCGTGTCAGATTCGAGCGCCCGCGCCGTCGGGGACGGGTGACGCGGGCGGGAGAATGCGCAGCGCCCGATTTTTCACGCCGCAGCAAAAGCGAAGGTGCGAAAAAGCGTTTGGCGCAAGCCGTATCGAGCTATGATGTTTTATCGTAAATGACAAGCGCGAGCGGTGAAGTTGACAAAGCAAGCAACAAAAAAGACGGACTATGCCGTCTCTTTTTAAGTTGCGATTGCGCGATTTTAACCGCCGAGGATCATATGCGTCCGCCGCCGTGGTGTCCCCCACCAGACGACGTATGTCCGCCGCCGCCCGAAGACGAGTTCGAGGTTTGTCTCGGGGTACGGGTTACGTTGGCGAAAAGGAAGATATCGCGGGCGTCTTTGACATCCATACTTCCCTGACGCATATAAGAATTGGCGTTCGTTTGTCTTTTGACCGACTTTAATTTGCCCTTCATAACCGACGTTACGATAAGAGCGACGATGAAGCCTATCGCGAGCGCGGCGATAAGATATGTACCGAACGGGAATTTCCCGATTCTGTAATAATAATCGGTGGCTATCGCATCGGATTCTTCGAGGAAGCCCATGATACCGTCGGCGTAGTTATTGCTGACGTTATAGCTGCTTCTGAAAGCGCTGCCGAGGGAAGAAAGCTCATATTCGAAAATATCTTCACATTCGCCCGCCGTGGAAACGTAGAGAAGGTCGCCTTCGGCGTCAAAATCGGGGACTATAAGGAAAAGATATCCGTCGGTATTGCGCCCGAAAAGATGATCGTAATATTCGTCGGCGTAGTCGACGTAGGGAACGTAGCCCGAAATATTATTTTCGTAAAGGGTCTCGCCCCAAGCGTTTATCGCGTCGACGGTCGAGGTGATGACGGCGACGTTGACGTTATTATTGGCGGAAACGGTCTCGAGCCTTTGGATGATCTCGGCCTCGCGGGAATCGTCGATTATCCTCGCGTGGTCGGCAAGCTCCGTTTTACCCGACGCGGAAGCGGTAAGAACGAGGCAGGCGAGGATAACGAGAGCAGAAAAGAGAGCGAATAGCTTTTTCATACCGACACCCCCTTAAAGAAGCCATAAGAGGCTCAAAACCCCGAATACCGCGGCGGCGATGCCGAAGGCGAGCCCGAAGAGCCATTTTTTATAAGCCGACTTATCGAGCGGGAGGTCGCCGACGAATTTTCCGGTCTGACCGTTCATGGCGAAGACGTATTTCTGATTGTTGTAAGTAGTGTTGAGCAGCCAGACGGGCAGCAGCGCATAGCGTGCTTTGCCGTTTTTCATATTTATCATACTGCCCTCGGGAATGACCGTGGCGTAGCCGGTAACCGTCGAAGCGAAAGCGTTTTCGGCGGAGGTTTTGACGCGGGCGTTGGCACGCTCGGCGCTTTCCTCGGCGGAAACGTCGTATCTGTCGGCAAGATATCCGGCGAGGTACGCTGTCTGGAAGTCAACGGCTTCGGAAGCGTTGAAGGGCTCGAGAGATTCCATAAGGTCGTCCGGCATTTTGGTACTGCCGTCAACGGGTATCCCGTCGAAGCCGATGCTTCCGGCACGGACTATCGAGAAATGAGAAGTCTCGGTATAGTTATAGCGGCTGTCCGCCCATGCGCGGACGCGGGTGGCGCGGTAGCGGATATTCACGTCGGCGTCGGCGTCGCAGAGCCAGAACGGAACGTAGATGCCGCGTATCTCGTCGATATGGTTTTCGTCACGGAATATCTTCGGGAGAAGTCTTTTGCCCTCGAGATGCTGTAAATAACGCTTTTTCGCGTCGTCCTTCGAGAGTTTAAAGGGAATAACGACATCGGGGCGCAGATCGCCGCTGAACTGTCCCATCATGACTATCGGGTTGCCGCAGTAGGGGCAGGAGGTGGCGGCAAGCGTTTCGTCGCCGATGACTTCGCCGCCGCAGGAATTGCAGACATAGACGCGCATCCCGTTGGTTTCGCCCTCGCGCCATTCGGCGTCGGGAGTATCCCAATCCATATTATCCTCGCCGGCGGATTTTAAAACGTCGTCGTAGGCTTTTAAGGTCTCCATTTCGAACTCGGTGTCGCAATAGGGACATTTCATCTTCTGGATAGAAGAATCGAATTCTATCGCGCCGCCGCAATTGGGACATTTGTACTCAAGCAATTCGGGCATAAACGTTTCTCCTTTCTATATGCGTAACATAAGGGTTTCTTTTAACGTTTCGACGTCGGGGACCGGCTTTTTTCCGTATTCGGCTTCGAGCGCGTTTTCGTCGGCATAGCCGTAGGAAACGGCGATACATTCGACGCACGCGTTTTTCGCCGTCTTTATATCGGTTATGCCGTCGCCGACGAAGAGGACTTCGCCGTTTTTCACGCCGAGGGCTTCGATAGCTTCGAGCGTGGTTTTCGGGGACGGCTTTTTATCCGCGTCGGTTTTCACGCCTTTGACGGCGTCAAAAAGCGAGCCGAAATAATTTTTTATTATCGGGACGGCGCAGTCTTCGTCTTTGTTCGAGACCACGGCGAGCTTGATATTTTTTCCGGCAAGCTCCTTTAAAAGCGGGATGATTCCGCCGTAGGGGCGGGTCTCGTCGCAGGAATGATTTTTGTAGTGGGAGAGGAAAATATCTTTGATTTTAAGGTACTCTTCATCGGGGAGGATTTCGGGAACGGCGCGCTTTATAAGGGCAAGCATGCCGTTTCCGAGATAGCTTTTTATCTCGTCTTCGCTCCTTTTCGGGTAGCCGCGTTCGGCAAGCGCGAAATTGACTGCGGAGGCAAGGTCTTTATGCGTTTCGAGAAGTGTACCGTCCAGATCGAAGAAGACGGCTTTTATTTTAAGCACGGTCTTCGATATAATCGGCGATGTCGGAAACGGTCTTTAATTCGGCAACGTCGTCGTCGGGGATAGAGATCCCGAGCTCATCCTCGAGCACCATAAGAAGCTCGACGATATCAAGGCTGTCGGCGCCGAGGTCGGCGATTATGTCGGCGTTGTCGGCGATCTCGCTAATGTCGATGCGAAGCTGTTTGGCTAAAAGTTCTTTGATTTTCTGAAGCATTTAATATCTTTGGTCCTTTCGTTTTTGGGATGTTTTAAGCTTGCTTTTGAAGCCGCGAAAATATGTTTTTATGTTTACATACTTCTCGACCTTAATATCATAATGTAAAATCGTGAAAAATACAATAGGTTTTTAAAAATTTTTCAAATCGGGAACAAAATCGTCAAAGCGTTATTGACTAAATACTACAAATATGTTATTATATTATGATTAAATAGGAGTATTATATTATGCTTATATTGGGTATCGACCCCGGGCTCGCGACGATAGGCTTCGGCTTCGTGCTGAAAAACGGGGAAAAATACAAAGCGATAGAATACGGAGCCATCACGACGGCGGCTCACCAGATAGTCGAAAAGCGGCTTGACGAGATATACGACTCGATGTGTGAGCTTATAAACAGGCACAAGCCAGACTGTATGGTCGTCGAGGAGCTTTTCTTCAACAGCAACGCGACGACGGCTATCGACGTGGCGATGGCGAGGGGAGTCATTCTTCTCGCGGCGTTTAAAAACGGAGTGGATATTTACGAATACACCCCGCTTGAGGTAAAAAGCTCGGTGGTCGGCTACGGCAGAGCGGAAAAGCAGCAGGTACAGTATATGGTGCGTTTGATGCTCGATTTGAAAGAAACTCCGAAGCCCGACGACACGGCGGACGCGCTGGCTCTGGCGCTTTGCCACGGAACGAGGATGTCGAACTACGGCACGAAATAGGAGAAGGATAGGAGAAGGATATGATAAGATACATAAGCGGAATCCTCGCGTCGCTTGACAGCACGGCGGCGGTCGTCGACTGCGGCGGGATGGGATTTTATATCGGTATATCGGCGGCGACCTGCTCGAAGCTCGGCTCGCAGCTCGGGAAGAAGGTAACGCTTTATACCTATCTTTCGGTAAGCGAGGACAATATGTCGCTTTACGGTTTTTATACCGAGGACGAGCTCGGGCTTTTCACGAAGGTCATTTCGGTTTCGGGCATAGGTCCGAAAGGCGGCGTTTCGATACTCGGCGCGTTAAGCCCCGACGAGCTTCGCGCGGCGATAATACACGGCGACGCGAAGACGATAGCGCGCTCGCCCGGAATAGGGCTCAAAACGGCGCAGAAGCTTATTATAGAGCTTAAAGATAAACTTGACGGCGGAGACGCCGAGATATTCACGGCAAGCGCGGGCGGCGGAAGCGAAAAGATTTCGCAGGTCTACGACACGCTGACGCTTATGGGATTCCCGAGAGCGAAGGTCTCGGAAGCATTGAAGCACGTGGACGTTACGCAGCCGCTCGAATCGGTCATCGCGGCAACGCTTCGCGTGATAGGAAAGGAGGCGTAGGATTTGCCGATAAATTCAAAGGTCGCGTCTGATTTTGACGATTATGATTTCGAGAGCAGGATAACCGCGTCGGAATACACGAGCGAGGACGCGGAGACCGAGGTATCCTTACGCCCGAAGACGCTTGACGAATATGTCGGGCAGGAAAAGATAAAAGCAAACCTTTCGGTATTCATAGAATCCGCGAAAACACGCGGAGAATCGCTCGACCACGTTTTACTTCACGGCCCCCCCGGCTTGGGCAAAACGACGCTTTCCTGCATCATCGCTTCGGAAATGGGAGTGAATCTTCGCATAACGAGCGGCCCCGCGATAGAAAAAGCGGGCGATCTGGCGGCGCTTCTGACGACGCTTGAAAAGGGCGATATTCTGTTTATCGACGAGATACACAGACTTCCGAGACAGGTCGAGGAAGTATTATATCCGGCGATGGAGGATTACGCGCTCGATCTGATGATGGGCAAAGGCCCTTCGGCAAGGTCGATAAGAATACCGCTTAAACCGTTTACGCTTATCGGCGCGACGACGAGAGCGGGACAACTTTCTTCCCCATTACGCGACAGGTTCGGCGTATCGTTCAGGTTAGAGCTTTACACGCCGGAGGAATTGGCGGGAATAATCAAACGCTCGGCGGGGATATTGGGAATTCCGATAACGCCCGACGGAGCTTACGAGATAGCGCTTCGCTCACGCGGGACGCCGAGAATTGCGAACAGATTTTTAAAACGCGTCCGCGATTTCGCGACGGTGCGCGGCGACGGGATAATAGATTTCGACATAACGAGAACGGCGCTCGACGCGCTTGAAGTCGACGCTCTGGGATTGGATTCCGTCGACAGACGGATGTTAAAAGCCATTATAAAACATTTCGGCGGAGGTCCCGTCGGGCTTGAGACGCTTGCCGCCGTTATCGGTGAGGAAGCGGTTACGCTCGAGGACGTCTACGAGCCGTATCTGCTTCAGCTCGGCTTTATAAACCGCACGCCGAGAGGCAGATGCGTTACGGCGGGGGCTTACAGACATTTAGGTCTCGACGTGCCCTCGGGATTCGGAAACGAACAGATTTCTTTTGAGGACTGACAGATGTATTTTTCGGAAAACTGGAAGGATTATTCATTACTCGACGCGGCAGGCGGCGAACGCCTTGAGCGTTGGGGAGATTATATTCTGATACGTCCCGACCCGCAGGTCATCTGGAAGGGCGAAAAAAAGCGCCCGGAATGGAAAAGCGCCGACGGGATATACCGCAGGTCGAAAAGCGGCGGCGGCGAATGGATAAAAAAAGACGTGCCGGAAGAATGGATAATCTCTTATAAAGATTTGAAATTCGGTATATCGCCGATGGGCTTCAAGCACACGGGGCTTTTTCCCGAGCAGGCGGCGAACTGGGATTGGTTCTCGAAGCTTATAGAAAACGCGGGCAGAGAGATAAAAGTCCTTAACCTTTTCGCCTATACCGGCGGGGCTACCGTCGCGGCGGCGAAGGCGGGCGCTTTCGTTTGCCACGTCGACGCTTCGAAGGGCATGGTGCAGAAGGCGAAGCGCAACGCCGAGCTTTCGGGCGTAAAGGGCGACAGAATAAGATATATCGTCGACGACTGCTTTAAGTTCGTCGAACGGGAAATACGGCGCGGGAACAGATACGACGCCGTAATATTGGACCCGCCGTCTTTCGGAAGAGGTCCGAAGGGTGAAAAATGGGTCATCGAGGAATGTCTTGACGAATTGGTGGGCTTGGTATGCGGAGTGCTTGCCGACGAGCCGCTTTTCGTGCTTTTGAATTCCTATACCACGGGGCTTTCGCCCGCGGCGAACGGATACGTTCTTCACAAAAATATGAAAAAATTCGGCGGAAAGGTCGAAAGCGAGGAGCTTGGACTTTTCGTGGAAAGCAGCGGGATATATCTCCCCGCGGGAGCATCGAGCCGCTGGACGCCGAAGGAATAAGAAACGGATAGATAAATGTCATTCATAGAAGCAAAGGGGTTGCGCTTCGCGTATTCGCCCGAAAGACCCGAAGTTATAAAAGGGGTCGACGTTACAATTGAAAAGGGCTCGTACGTTGCCGTTATCGGACACAACGGATGCGGGAAAAGCACGCTGGCAAAATTACTTTGCGGTATCCTTGCGCCTTCGGGCGGAAAGGTTACGGTGGACGGGATAGACACCTCCGACGAGTCGAAGGCATACGAGCTTCGCACGAAATGCGGAATGGTCTTCCAGAATCCCGACAACCAGTTGGTCGCGAGCATCGTCGAAGAGGACGTGGCTTTCGCGCCCGAAAATCTTGGGCTTCCGAGAGAAGAAATAAGAAAACGCGTGGACGAATCTTTAAAAACCGTCGATATGACGGAATATCTGCATCACGCGACGTATAAGCTTTCGGGCGGACAGAAGCAGCGTGTCGCCATCGCGGGGATCCTCGCGATGAATCCCGAATGTATCGTTTTCGACGAAGCGACGGCTATGCTTGACCCGACGGGCAGAAAAGAGATAGCCGCGGCGATGAAGAAGCTTAACGCCGAAATGGGCATGACCGTTATCACGATAACGCATTATATGAACGAGGCAGTCGAAGCCGACAAAATAATCGTTATGAACGAGGGGAAAATCCTTGCAGTCGGTACGCCGAAGGAGATTTTCTCGCAGGTCGAGCTTTTAAAAAGCGTTTCGCTCGACGTTCCGCAGGTAACGGAATTGCTTTTTGAGCTTGAAAAAGACGGATATGCGCTCCCGCGCGGTATTTTGCACGCGATGGACGCCGCCGACGAGATAGAAAAGGTTTTCGGAGGCAGCGTATGAACGCATTGGAATTAAAGGATATCCGCGTCGTTTACGGCGAGGGGACCTCTTTCGAGAAGGTCGCGCTCAAGGACGTGAACGCATATTTCCCGAAGGGCACGACGACGGGACTTATCGGGCATACCGGCAGCGGCAAAAGCACGCTGGCGATGCTTACGAACGGACTTTTGAAGCCGACGGCGGGAGAAATATCGCTGTATGGCGAGAACATCTGGAAAAACCCGCGCGAAATGAAAAAGATACGCTCGAAGGTCGGGTTGGTTTTCCAATACCCCGAATATCAGCTTTTCGACGAGACAGTCGAAGAAGATATCGCTTTCGGCCCGAAAAATATGGGATTGGACGCGGAAGAGATAAAAAAGAGAGTCAAAACCTCGGCGGAGTTCTGCGGGATTTCGACTTACGACTTAAAGCGTTCGCCTTTTGAGCTTTCGGGCGGGCAGAAGCGCAGAGCCGCGATAGCGGGCGTTCTGGCGATGCAGCCGGAGGTGCTCGTGCTGGTCGAGCCGGCGGCGGGGCTTGACCCGAAGGGGCGCGAGGAGATATTAGGCGGGCTTAAAGAATATAAAAAAGAATTCGGCAGCACGCTTTTGCTTATCTCGCACAGCATGGAAGACATAGCGAAATTCGCCGACAGGATTCTCGTCATGAAAGACGGCGAGGTATATATGCAGGGCACGGTCGACGAGATTTTCAAGGACGCCGAGATGCTTTTCGGCGCGAAGCTCGATCTGCCGCAGATAACCAAGCTCTTTATCGAGCTTAAAAAGCGTAACCTCGCGGAAACGACGGACGTTTACACCGTCGGCTACGCGAAGGAGGAGCTTATAAAGACGGGAGGAAAACGCCATGCTTAAAGACGTTACCTTCGGTCAGTATTATCCCGGAAATTCGCTGCTTCACCGCACCGACCCGAGAATAAAGCTTATTATACTTATCGTTTATCTCGTCATCGTATTGGCGGCGAAAAGCGCTTTCGCGATATTGCTTTCGGTGATTTTCACGCTGTTTCTGATGATAGTGTCGGGAATAAAGCTGACGGTGCTTTTAAAATCGGTAAAGCCGCTCGTGTTCGTGCTGATATTTACCTGTTTTATAAACCTTTTCCTCCCCGTCGGGGATTCCGAGCCGCTGTTTCAATGGAAGTTCATCCACATATATTACGAAGGGATAAGAACGGCGATAGCCATGCTTATCCGCCTGCTCTCGCTCGTTATGGGCACGGGCGTGCTCGTATCCTTCACGACGGAGCCGCTCGATCTTACCGACGCGATAGAATCGCTTCTCTCCCCTCTTAAAAAAATCAAAGTGCCGGTACACGAATTCGCGATGATGATGTCTATCGCGCTTCGCTTTATCCCGACGCTTATCGAGGAGACGAACAAGATTATCAACGCGCAGAAGGCGAGATGCGCCGATTTTGAAAGCGGGAATATCTTTAAGCGCGTCAAGGCGCTCGTTCCCGTGCTTATTCCGCTTTTCGTTTCGGCGGTAAGAAGAGCCGAGGAGCTGGCGGACGCGATGGAATGCAGATGCTACCGCGGAGGCGTCGGCAGGACGAAATTGAAGGTCATGAAATCAAGGCCCGCGGACTATATCTTTCTCGCCGCTTCGGTCGCCGTCGCGGTGGGCGTGTTCTTTTTGAACAAAGTCGGCGTTCGGGAGGTATTTTCGGTATGTCGGGATATGTTCTGACGCTTAAATACGACGGAACGGATTTTTGCGGATGGCAGTTTCAGCCGAACGCGAGGACCGTTCAGACCGAATTGCAAAGCGGCTGTGAAAAGGTTTTCGGTTTCCGTCCCGACGTTACGGGCTGCAGCCGCACCGATTCGGGAGTCCACGCGAAAGGGTTTGTCGCTCTCGTCGGCGCGGAGAATACGATTCCCGCCGAAGGACTCGTTCAGGCATTAAATTCCGCGCTCCCCGACGATATCGCGGTAGTCGACGCGAAATTTACCGAAAAAAATTTCCATCCGAGATACGACGCAAAAGGAAAAGAATATATTTATACCGTAAGAAATTCGAAAATAAGAGACCCGTTTTCGGACAGATTTGCCTGGCTTTACGGCAGGAAAATCGACGTGTCTTTGGCAAATAAGCTTTGCAAAGAGTTCGTCGGGACGCACGATTTCAAAGCGTTCATGGCGGCGGGGTCGAAGATAGTCGACAGCGTCCGCACGGTGAAATATTTTGAAGCTTTGCGCGAAGGCGAAGATATAATTTTCAAGGTCGCGGCTGACGGGTTCTTATATAATATGGTAAGAATAATGGTCGGGACGGTCGTCGGCGCCGCCTCGGGCATAAAGACCGAGCCGATCAAGGATATCATCGAAGGCTTAGACAGAGCGAAAGCGGGGCTGACCGCTCCGGCGAAGGGGCTTTGTCTGAATAAGGTATTTTACGACACGGAGTTTTAAATAATGGGAGCATTTTCCGTCTTTAACGACAAACGCTCACAAAAGAATAAAAACAAAGTTCCGACGGTCAAGGAGCATTATGAGAAGCTGGCGCGCAGAACGGCGGTAATACGCTATACCTGCCTTATTCTCGTGGCAGTCTTCGCGGTATGGTCTTTCGCCTTCCACGGCAGCGAGCTTTCCGTCGAGAACTTCCGCTATATGCTTAAATTCATCAACTTCAAAGAGGAAGAGGAAGCGCCCGAAGGCAACACGATAAACTTCGACGGCAACGAAGGCAACCGCGGCATCATCTATAAAGGCGACCTCGCCGTTTTGAACGAAGGCGGTTTGACCATCACCGGCTGGGACGGGAACGTTACGCTTAAATCGTCGTTCCAATGCGACCACCCGAAGATGATAGAGAACGGAAATCATCTTTTCTGCTACGATATCGGCGGGAAAGAGATAAGAATCTTTAATTCCTATTCGCAGGTATGGTCCTCGGGCGACGAATACGAATACCCGATATACTGGGTCGCCGCGGCGAAAGCGGGCGGGTTTGCCGTCGTCAGCTCGGCAAAAGGATACAGGAGCGCGGTCTACGTCTATGACGGCGAGTTCAGACAGATATATTCCCGCCTTTTCGGGGATAAATATGTTGATTTCGTCGATATTTCGGAGGACGGAAAAGAATTCATCACGGCGGCGCATTATTCCGAAAGCGGCAACATCGTTACCGTCGTTTCGAGATTTTCGGTTACCGAGGAAGACCCCGTTCACGTCGAAACGTTCATAGGGGAAGTGCCTATCGGCATATATTACACCGAGGACGGATACGCGCTTATGACGAGCGACGCGCTTCGCTTTTTCGGGAACGCAGACAAGGATTCCAAGCAGAAAGCCGACGACGTTTTATCCGAAATATCCTTCTCGGGAAAAAATCTTCTTTCGGGAAAAATCTATAAAAACAGCGCTTTGCTTACCTACCGCCTCGACGGATTGGCGGGCGGGACGGAGCTTGACGTCTATGACACGGACGGGAATATGATTTTCACGCGGGAATACGGCACTTCGCTTACCGACGCGGTGATATGCGGCGAAAAGGTCTATACGCTTTCGCCCGGAAAGATAGCGGAATGCGATATGAACGGCGGGCGCGAAGACGAAATTTACGAAATTCCGACTTCGTTCTCGACGCTTATTCCCGACGATGACAGAATAATTATTTTCTCGGACAGCGAAGCCGACTATTTTATCAAAAGCGAATATGAAAGGACGGCTTATTGATGAACTGGATTCTTGATATCGCGGTTTTGGCGATAATTGTTCTTACGATAGTTTTTGCAGTTAAAAAAGGTTTTATAAAAACGCTTATAAATTCGGTATCGTTCTTGCTCGCGCTGCTGGTTACGGTATGTTTCGCGGGGAGGCTCGCGGACGTTTTGAAAAACACGGCGATAGCGAGAGGGATAGAAAACTCGACCGAGACGGTTTTACAGAACATCGTCGACGACAGTATGATAACCACGGCGAAGCTTTTCGACGGCACGAACGAGAAACTGAACTCGCTTCTTAAAACGGCGGGGCTGACGAACAAAGATATCCTTAAAGGCAGAGCGCCCGAGAGCGTATCCATCGCCGACGCTTCGAAGACCATAGCAAAGCCCGTAACCGACGTGATCGCGCTGGTTCTGACGGTGATAATCCTTTTCCTCGGGACGAAGCTTTTGCTGTCGCTTGTTTCGTGGCTTTTGACGAAAATTATGAAATTGCCCGTTTTGAAAAAGCTTAACAAATCGCTCGGGTTCATTCTCGGCGTGATACTCGCGGTAGTCAGAGTATGTTTATTCTGCTTTATCGTTACGGCGATAACGAACAACTCGGATTTTCTCGGGATAAAATTCTTACAAAGCATCGACCCAAGCAAGACGCTTATTTATAAATATTTCGCGCAGATAGACCTTTTCGGATTTTTGAGGTAACAGATGAAAAAGCAGATACCTAACATTCTGACGATTTTAAGATTTTTTATGATACCCGTCTTTATTATCCTTTATTTTAAAGGCGGCGACGGGAAATTTCCGTATTTCACGGCGTTTATGTACGTTCTCGCTTGGGCGACGGACGTCATCGACGGGCGGCTCGCGAGAAGATACGGCTGGGTAACGGATATCGGCAAGATAATCGACCCTCTCGCCGACAAGCTGATGCAGTTTGCGGCGCTCGTATGCTTTACCGTCGAGGACAGGATCTTTCTGCTCGCGCTTATCCCGATGGTCGTAAAAGAGCTCGGGATGCTTATAGGCGCGGCGGTGATATTAAAGAACAGAAAAATCGTCGTTCAGGCAAAATGGTTCGGCAAATTCGCGACCGTGGGGCTGTTTCTTATAGCTCTCGCGAAAATAATAATCCGCGGCAACCATATTTTCAACGTTATAGCGGCGATAGTGATGCTTTGCCTTATGATGTTCGCGGGGGTCATGTATCTTTTGGGATTTAAGGAACAGCTTAAATCCGAAGCAGGCAAATAACAGAGGTGATATTATAAATGGAATTCAAAAAATGCTCGAGATGCGGGATAAGGCCCGCGATAATCTTCGTGCAGAAAAACGAAGGCGGAAAGATAACGAGCGAGGGGTTTTGCATCAAATGCGCCCAGGAGCTCGGCATCAAGCCGATAGACGACATTCTCAACCAGATGAGGATGAGCCCCGAGGACATCGACGCGCTTAACGAAAGCATGAGCGGGATGGTCCCGATGGAAAACGATGACGACGACAGCGAGGGCAGAGCGCCTTCGATAGATATAAACAACTTTTTCGGAGGTTCCGAGCAAGGCGAAAGCGAAAAGAAAGAGGGCGCGACGAAAGACGCGAAAAAGCAGAAAAGGGGCGCAAGCTATCTTCACGATTTCTGCCTATGCCTTACCGAAAGAGCGCGCGAAGGCAAGCTTGACAACATCGTCGGGCGCGACAGCGAGCTTGAAAGAGTTATACAGATATTAACGAGAAGGCAGAAGAACAACCCCTGCCTTATCGGCGAGCCGGGCGTGGGCAAGACTGCCGTCGCCGAGGCGCTGGCGCAGAAGATCGCGAAGGGCGACGTTCCCTATAAGCTTAAAGATAAAGAAGTTTATCTTGTTGATATGACTGCCATCGTCGCGGGGACGCAGTTCCGCGGACAGTTTGAAAACAGGATGAGAGGGCTTATCGAGGAGACGAAGAAGGCGGGCAACGCCATTTTAGTCATCGACGAGGTACACTCCATCGTCGGCGCGGGAAACGCCGAGGGCGGCATGAACGCGGCGAACATTTTAAAGCCCGCGCTTTCGAGAGGCGAAATTCAGCTTATCGGCGCGACGACGCTTAACGAATATAGACAGTATATCGAAAAGGACGCGGCGCTCGAAAGACGTTTTCAGCCCGTTATGATAGGCGAGCCGTCGGTCGAGGACAGCGTTAAAATATTGCTCGGCATAAAGAAATATTACGAAAATCATCACGGCATAAAAATCCCCGAAGCGCTTGTCAGACGCATGGTAACGCTTTCGGAAAGATATATCACCGACAGATTTTTGCCCGACAAGGCGATAGACCTTATGGACGAGGCGTGCTCGCATATGGCGATGCACTCCCCTGTTATCAACGAGCTTGCGTTGGTCGGCGACGAGCTTAAAAAGCTTCGCGAGCATCTTTCGACCGTCGAAGCGAAGGAAGAAAAGGACGAAAACGACTATAAGCTTATAGCCGAGCTTCGCGCGGCGGCTATGCAGAAAGAGACGCGCTTCAACGAGCTTTCCTCCGAGCGCGACGCCTTGGAGCTTACCGACGCGGAGATAGCGAGAGTTATCGAGGTCTGGACGGGAATACCCGCGACGAACGTAAGCGAAAACGAGTTTATAAAAATCGACAGGCTCGAAGAGGAAATAAAAAAGCGCATCGTCGGTCAGGACGAGGCGGTGGAAGCCGTTGCGAGAGCGATAAAACGCTCGCGCGCGGGGATTTCCTATAAGAAAAAACCCGTATCTTTCATATTCGCAGGAAGCACGGGCGTCGGCAAGACCGAGCTCGTTAAAGTGCTCGCGAACTATCTTTTCGATTCGCCCGAATCGCTTATCCGCTTGGATATGAGCGAATTCATGGAAAAACATTCGGTTTCGAGAATTATCGGGTCGCCTCCCGGCTATGTCGGATACGACGACGCGGGGCAGCTTACCGAAAAGATTCGCAGAAAGCCCTATACCGTCGTTTTGTTCGACGAGATAGAAAAAGCGCACCCCGACGTTATGAATATTCTTTTACAGATACTCGACGACGGGCGTATCACCGACGCGCACGGCAAAGAAGTCAACTTTGAAAACACGGTTATAATCATGACGACTAACGCGGGCAGCAGCGGCAGCGCGACGACTGTCTCGGGCTTCGGCGACAGCGTGAAGACGACCGACGAGGCGAAGACGATGAAGGCGCTGGAAGGATTCTTGCGTCCCGAATTTATTAACCGCGTGGACGAAATTGTCGTTTTCAACAGGCTTGGGAAAGACAATTTCAAAGCGATATGCAAAATCATGCTCGGCGACCTTGCGGGCGTGCTTGCCGAAAAAGGCATCGGCTTCGAATATACCGAGGAATTGGTGGAACTGCTTTCGGAAAAAGGCTATTCCGACAAATACGGTGCGCGTTATTTGCGCAGACTGATACAGACCGAGATAGAAGACCCCGCGGCAAACGAAATAGTAAAATCCTACGGCGAGCCGATAAGAAGGATTTTCGCCGACGCGAAGGACGGAAAAACTATCGTTAAAGCCGAAAAATAATTATTGGGAGAATTCCGATGGCGGAGAGAGATGAAAAATTAAAGATAAAGACCGTCGACGGAAGCTTCGGAGACGACGGCACCTTCTCGCCCGAGGAGATGCACCCGTTTGAAGTGGCGGAGGCGCTTGAAAGCGACCTTATCGCCGGAAAGACCGCAAAGCAGGTAAAAAAGGCGAGAAAGCTTTTCGGCGTGAACGACGTTAAAAGCGAATTTTCGCTTTCGTTCACCGAAAGCTTGAAAAATCAGCTTCGCGGTATGACGGGCATATTCCTGATGCTCGCCTCGATAATCATGTATATTTTCAGGCGCGACGAGCCGATATATCTCGTTATGGCGTTCGTGGTGGCGGGAATAATTTTTATGAACGCTTTTGCGGAATTCCGCGCGTCGAAGGCATTGAGACTGCCGAAAAAATATTCTTCGCTTAAAGCGAAAGTTATTAGAGACGGAATAGAAAGCGTTATCGACTCGCGTCAGCTCGTTCCGGGCGATTTGATATTCGTCGAAGAAGGTATGATGGTGCCGGCGGATTGCAGGATAGTGGATTCCTTTAATCTTACCGTCATCGAAAGCCACGTCAGCGGTGTTTTCGACAGCGTCGAAAAGAGCGGAAAATATATCGCGACGGACGGGATAGAGCCGATAAGTATGAATATGATCTACGCCGGAAGCATAATCGCATCGGGACACGCGAGCGCGATAGTATGCCGTATCGGCGGCGAAACGCTGACAAGGCGCGGAAAAGCGAAAAAAGGCAGAGAATATCCCGAGATTTTAAGATACGTCGCCGAGCTTTCGAAGTTCCTTTCGATCGCTTCGGTCGTCATAAGCTTCCTTCTTCTTATAATCGGCGTGGCGGCGGGAGCGGACATAACCAAATGGTTCGTCTGCGCGCTCGCGATAGGCGCTTCGTCGCTTTGCGACAGTATGCTTTCGGTCTGTTCTGCGTCGCTCGGTTTCGGGGCAAGGCAGATGGCGGAAGACGGAATGGTCTTGAAGAACTACGGCTGCGTCAGAACGCTTTCGAAGGTCAATACCGTTATGTGCGGAAAGGACCTCGCGTTCCCGCCGAAGAGGATAGAGCTTACCGGACTTTATTTCTCCTGTGCGAAATACGACAGAGAGAAAAGACCCGACGACGCGGCGACGGAATTACTCACCCTCTCGCTCGTCTGTTCGGACGTCCGCAAGGTAACCGACGCGGAAAAGAAGGCGAGACACGGTTTGCCCGAATATATCGGCAATCCGCTTGAAAACGCCATAGTCGATTATTTCGGAGAATGGAACAGACTTATCGGCAACATAAGAGAAAAATATATCAAGCTCGATTCCGAGCATACCATATCGGGCGACGTTTCGAGGATACTTACGCTTCACGAGGGGAAAAACCTCGTTATCGTCCGCGGCGCGCCCGAAAACGTGCTTTCGAGATGTATCGGATATACGCTCGAAGGGAAAGACTATAAGCTTTCGGATTTCACGCGGAAGAAAATTCTCGCCGCGATGCAGGATTACGCGCGGACAAGCAGCTTTTTGGTCGCCGTCGCGAGCGGAAACACCGAAGCGGACAGTTTGCGCGACATAAGCGCGGAGCAGAAGCTTATTTTCAAAGGCTTTATCGCGTTTTCGAGCTCGCTCGACCCGGGCGTCGCAAGCGCGGTCTATACCTGCGAAAACGCGGGCATCGAGACGGTTTTGAGCACCAACGACGCCTATTACACCGCTTTCAACGCGGCGAAGAGCGCGGGTATCATCAACGACGAAACGCAGATGATCACCGCGGAGCAGTTCAGGTCGTGCAGTCAGGGATTGCTTATCGCGAACTGCCCTTATTACAGAGTATTTCTGAATATCGACGACGGCGAATGGCTCGATATTCTTAAAATGAGAAAAGAAAGCGGAAAGACCGTCGCCGTTACGGCGGAGAGGATTTCGGAATTGCCGATCATGAACGAGGCGGGCGTTTCGATAGTCCCCGAGAGGAGCAGCGACACGCTTCGCCAGTCGGCGGACGCTTTGCTGTTGGGCAGCGGCATAAACCTTATTGCCGACGGGATTTTGAACGCGAAGACGATTTGCAGGCGCATCGGCTCCGTCGTGAAATACGTTATCGCGGCGGTAACGATGATGTCGATCGCCTCGGTTTTCGCCGCCTGCTACGACCAGACTCCGGTTTTGCGCGCGCAGGACGTTATGTTCGGCGGACTGATATTCAACATCGCGTTCTCCTTCGCGCTCGCCTTCGAGCCGAGGAACGTTAAGAATTTAAAGAGCAAATTCACGCTGTTCAAGGCAAGCCCGACGCTCGCGGATTTCGTTTATCCGCTTATGTATTCGGTCGGCGCGGGTATCGTGCTTTTCGTGATATTCGCCGTTACCGGCAGTTATACCTGCTCGCTCATATCGCTCACTTCCCTTTTGTTCCTGCACGCCTGCACGGCGACGGGACACGGCGGACCTTTCAAAACCGGAAGATTCGGCAACAGGATTTTGTGGCTTTGCGGATTGGGCGCGGCGCTGACCGTACTGTTCCTTATCTACACGAAGCTGGGGCATAATCTCGGCTACGGCGTTCCATCGCTTCGGAACGTGATAATCGCTTTGTCGCTATCCTTCGGATACGCTATCGCGATGCAGATAGGCAGATTCTTCTTCTCGCTTACGAACAAGGAGCGCAAGGCAAGAAAAGAAAGCGCGGAAAAGAAGAAAGCCGACAAGTTAAAGCGCAAAGAAGAAAAAGCAAACGGCGAAAGCAGGAAATTCTCGCTTAAAGGACTGTTTGCGGCGATAAAGAATACCGAAAAAGACGAAAGCGAAAACGAAGAAGCGGCGGCGGTATTCGAGCCCGAAGAAGCGGAAGAGCGCGAAGAGACAAGCGCAGAGACGCACGAAGCGGAAGACAACGAAAACGGCGAAGCCGAAAAATCCGCGGAGCGCGAAGCCGAAAGAATAGAAAAAGAGAGAATAAAAGCCGAAAAGAAAGCTAAAAAAGAGGAAGAAAAGCTTCTTAAAAAGCGGCAGATAATCTTAGCGAAGCAGCACGCCGACACCATCAAATTCGATATAGTCAAATACGAAGCCGAAATGCAAAACGAGACCGAAAGGTTTAAGTTCTCAGTCGGCGACGAGGACGAAAACGATAGCGAAGAAAACGGCGGCGACTTTAAAGACGTAAAATATTAAAAAAATAAAATAAAAAAGAAAGAGAAAGGAGACATAAGATTGATCGACGGAAAAATGCTTGTCGGCGAAACGCTTGACAAATACCCCGAGCTCGCGAAATATTTTCTTGAGATAGGGATGCACTGTCTCGGTTGTCCGATGTCGAGAGGCGAAAGCATTGAGGACGCCTGCAAGGCACACGGACAGGACGCCGAAGAGCTTATCAAAAAGCTCAACGCGGCGATAGCTTAACCCAAAAAGTAAAAAACACAAAATCAAAAAACAAAAAACAAGGAGATTTAAAAATGAAAAAATCCACGTTCTTCTCTGATTTCAAAGAATTCATCACCAAAGGCAACATTATCGACATGGCAGTCGGCGTAGTTATCGGCGGTGCGTTCGGTAAAATCGTTACCGGCCTCGTCAACTACATAATCAACCCGTTCATCGCGCTTCTTACCGGCGGCGTTTCGCTCACCGGTCTTAAAACCATCATCGAGCCGGCTATCCCCGCCGTTGAAGCCGTTACCGACGACGCAGGCAACATCGTTACCGAAGCAGTCGCCGAAAAAGCCGAAGTCGCTATTCTCTGGGGTGAATGGCTCCAGACCATACTCGACTTCCTTATCGTCGCTTTCTGCATTTTCCTCGTTCTCCGCGTTATCATGAAGTTCAAGAACAAGCTCGAATCGCTTAAGAAGAAAGAAGAAGAGGAAGCAAAAGAAGAAGAACCCGCAGAGCCCACCACCGAAGAGAAGACCCTCGCCGCTATCGAAGACATCAAAGCGCTTCTCGAAAAGAAATAATAAAATGACCGAGCTTTTGATCGGCATCGACGGCGGGGGAAGCAAGACGGATTTTTTGCTTTGCGACGCCGGATATAACGAGCTGGGGCGGGATTTCGCCCCACGCTCCAACCCCAACGATATAGGCATCGAAAACACCTGTTTACTTATAAAAGGCGGAATAAAAGAGCTTCTTGACGGCGCAAAAATCAGCAAAGAAGCCGTTTCCGCGGCTTTCGCGGGGATAGCGGGCGCTTCCTCGTCGGACAACGCAAATAAAATAAGACAAGCGCTTACCGAAGCTTTGCCATTTGCTAAATGCGACGCTTTACACGACGGGATAAACGTGCTTTACGGCGCGTTCCCCGAGGAAGACGGCGTAAGCATAATATGCGGCACGGGGAGCTCGTGTTTCGTGAAGGTCGGCAAAAAGATACACCGCATAGGCGGCTACGGAAGCTTCGACCTTTCGGGAAACGGTTACGAAATAGGCAGAAAAGCCATCGCGCACGCGCTTAAAACGATAGACGGGCGCGAGGAAAAAGGAATTCTCGAAGAGCTTATCGGCGAAAAGATCGGCGACGATTTTTTAAAGGCGCTCGACGGGCTCGTAAAGATGAACAAAACCGAGCTTGCCTCTTTCGCTCCGATAGTTTTTAAAGCCGCGTCTCTCGGCGACAAGGCTGCGCTCGGTATTATCACCGAAAGCGTCGAATACATCGCCGAGCTTATAAAGCAGGCAGGAAAATTCTTCGAAAACAGCTATAACGTCGCTTTGGCGGGCGGGATTTTCAAAAACGATATCGCTTTTAAGCTTTTAAATACGAAAGTCGAAAAGCGTGTAAAGCTTGAAATTTGCGAGAAAGACCAGTCTTTCGGCGCCGCCGCGAGAGCAAAACAGCTATTGACAGAAGAATAATAATGGTTTATATTAAAGCAAACACTATTTAAAAGAAGGATAAAAATATGGACATCAATGAAGTCAACGAGCTTCAAACGATAAGACATTCCGCTTCGCACGTGCTCGCGCAGGCGATAAAGAGACTTTATCCCGAAACGAAGCTTGCGATCGGTCCCGCCATCGAAAACGGTTTCTATTACGACCTCGACAGCCCCGTTACCTTTACTCCCGAGACTCTCGAGATAATCGAAAAAGAAATGGCGAAGATCGTTAAGGAAAACCTAAAAATCGAACGTTTCGTTCTCCCGAGAAACGAAGCGCTTGAGCTTATGAAGGACGAGCCCTACAAGGTCCAGCTCATAAACGAGCTTCCCGAGGGCGAGGAGATATCTTTTTATAAGCAGGGCGAGTTCACCGACCTTTGCGCCGGCCCTCACGTAGCTTATACGAAAAAGGTCAAGGCCTTCAAGCTTCTTAACGTTACGGGCGCATATTGGAAGGGCGACAGCAAAAACAAGATGCTTCAGCGTATCTACGGCACGGCTTTCAAGACCAAGGAAGAGCTTGACGAATACGTCAATATGCTCGAAGAGGCGAAAAAGCGCGACCACAGAAAGATAGGCAAAGACCTCGGATTGTTTATGCTTCTCGACGAAGGTCCGGGATTCCCGTTCTTCCTCCCGAAAGGAATGGTCTTACGCAACGAGCTTATAAATTACTGGCGCGAGATTCACAAGAAATACGGCTACGTCGAGGTTTCGACGCCGATAATAATGACCAGACAGCTTTGGGAAAGAAGCGGCCACTGGGATCATTACAATAACAACATGTATACCACCGTCATCGACGGCGAGGATTTCGCCATCAAGCCGATGAACTGTCCGGGCGGTATACTCGTTTATAAATCCGAGATGCATTCCT
>JAZUJV010000193.1:0-5700 GCA_045642945.1 Eubacteriales bacterium
ACCCCTATAATTTCTTCCCGTCCTATTCCGACAGCTTCGTCTATACTCTCGACCTCGTCGAGCCGAACAGATCCATAAAGACTACCGAATTCAACGTTCTTTGCAATACCTATAAGATAGGTGAATTCGGAAAAGAAGTAATATCCCTTAAAGGCAAAGAAGCCTTCTACGCCCAAATAACCAAGGGCGGCAATACCTCTCTTTCCAAAGTATTCGTCCTTAACGATTATAAAGTTAACTACCGCGTTCCCAAACACGAATATCCCACTCCCGAAAAGCCCGAGCCCGTCCTCGATTCCGGAAGAATGAACGTTTCCGAAAACCTGATAATGGGCGGCAGCACCGAATACGATACGTCGCTTGTAAAAATCGGCTTGAACCTTCTTCCCGAGCAGGCGTCCTCGCTTCACAAAACCTCCGGCGCCACCACCTATTCGGTCAACAAAATGGCGAACAACGGCTTTGAGGTTTATCACGAAAACGATTCTGCCAACTGGGTAACTCTTTCCTGCCCGATAAACAAAACGATAGATGTTGCCGAGAATAACAGAGTTTACTTCGGTGTTACCGCCGATAAGAATACCAAATGGAACATTTACGTCAACTTCGTTTCGAAAGAAGTCAACTTCTCCCGCGATGAAAACGTCGCTTCAATGTTCGGCTATGTAAACGCTCTCCCGAGCGATATCCAGGGCACGTGGCACGGCTATATCGACCTTGCAGGCATCGTCGACGGTCAGCAAACCGTCAAGAGCATATATCTCGTCGCCGCCACGCCGAATACCTACGTTAAGTTCGATTATCTCTTCCTGGGCACGAGCGATGCGGGCAAAGTCAGATTCGTTACCGACGAAAAGACCGTTTCCGCCATCGAAAAAGCAGTCGGCGAAAAAATCGACGTTCCCTCCGCCGCATATAAAAACGGCTACGTATTCAAAGGCTGGTTCAACGATAAAGGCGAAGAACTCAAAGACGCCATAACCGTAAAAGCAGGCGTCGAGACCTATACCGCGAAATTCGAAGAAAAATCCACTGAAAATACAAACAAACAGTATTATAACGAAGAAGTCCGTTTGTCGAATCTTCCGATAGGGAAGCTGCTTCTCATAATCGGCTCGGTGCTTCTCGTCCTCTTAGCGACCGCCGTTCTCATTATCAAAACGAAAAAATACAAAGTCAAGGAGAAATAAAATGAAAAGGTTAATCGCCGTTTTAACAGTTTTACTGATTCTTTCTATTTCGCTTTTAAGCGTCTCCGCTGACTCGAATTCCATCGAGTTTTCCGCGGATTACAGTTATAACGAACAGGACGACTTATACGTTTTCCGTGTATCAATCGGTAAAATCGCCGATCCTTCGGGCATCGCGCTTTTTGAAACCGATATAACGATCGATACCAAAGTGTTCGAGTTTGTCGATGAACAGGCGAATATCCCCGAAAAATGGAAACCTTATTTTGACGAAAGCCTCGAAGAAGGCGTCGAGGACCTTTCTCATTTTGAAAATGAATCCACTTACGTCTGGTCCTTCTGCGCCATCAAAGAAGGCATCGCCATAACAGGCGACGGCGAACTTTTCGTCGACATTATACTTAAAGCGAAAACCGAGGCAGAAACAGTAATAAAAGTCAAAACCGAATGTGTCGCCAACGACCTTTGCGAAGATCTCGGCTTCAATAACCTTACCGTAAAAGTCAGTACAGTCAAAGGCGGCGACGTCTCCGTCGAAATTTCCGACGAGCCCGTTTCCGAGCCTACCGTTTCCGACGAGCCTTCCAAGAGCACATCCGACAATCCTTCCGTTATTTCGATTCCTCCGGTAATAGAGGACGAAAGTGAAGCTTCCGAAAGCGAAAGCAGCGAAGAATCCAAAGAAGAAAAAGAAGAAAACAACACCGTTCTCTTTGTGATACTTGGTGTAATTGCCGCTGCTGTCATCGCGGGTGTCGGCGTTGCCGTTGCCAAAAACTCGAAAGGTAAAAAGAAATGAGACGTTTCATAAACGAAAATTCCGCCGCTATCGTTAAGTTCGTAACGACCCATATCGTTATGTCCTTGCTCGGAATAATGGTGGGGCTCGCAATCCTTGCCATCGAGGGCGAAAGCGAAGGAATGAGCATTATCGCCATCGTCGGAAGCGTGTTCACAATAGGCTTTATGTGCTTCTTACATTATGACGATATGTTCTTTATCGCCGAAAAGGAAGGCATAAGACTGCGTGCCGAGGGCGAGCCTATAAACTACTGGAAAGGGCTTTTGATAGTCCTTATCGCCTACGCGCCCACGCTTATCGCGGGACTCGTCGTTATCGGTTTCGATATTTTCGCCGGCGACGCCGAAAACGCGAAAGCGATACCCATGCTTATCTACTACGCTTTTCAGGGAAGCTTCCTCGGCCTTTATAAGATAAGAGAAAGCCTCGGGCTTTCGGTTTACGTCATACTGACGCTTCTGCCCGCGCTCATTTCCGCTACTCTCGGCTATGCTCTCGGGCTCAAAGACAAAACCATGCGCCAACTTTTCGGTTTGAAAGTAAAACCGCCTTACGACGGCCCTATGGAAAGAAAACACGATAAGAATAAAGATAAATAAGAATTATCCCGCTTCAAAACGCATATCTTCAAAAGGTGATGTGTTTTGGAGCGGAGCGTATATAAAGAAGCGCGTATAAGTCTCTTAATAATTGCGGCTTTACTCGCTTTTTGCGTTATATTCTACGTTTTATCCTCAATGTTTACTTCCATGGGCTATCGCTCGTTTCGTGCGGACGCTCCCGCCGATGAAGACGAAATCATAGTTATCGACGCGGGGCACGGCGGGGAAGATCCCGGTGCCGTCGATAACGGGCTTTTTGAAAAAGACCTTAATCTTGATATCGCAAAAGCGTTGAACGAAATAGAGATTTTTTCGGGAAACAAAACGCTTATGACGCGTACCGACGACAGACTTTTATACAACGTCGGCGAAGAAAACAGGAAGAAGTTTTACGACCTTTATAACCGTTTGAATATCGCCGAATCTGTCGGCAACTCGGTTTTCGTAAGTATCCATATAAACAAATTCACGTCGCCCGCGTGCAAAGGCATTCAGACGTTTTATTCCGACCGCAACGCTTCTTCGAGAATACTTGCCGAATCGGTGCGTAAAAGCACGCTCGTTCTTCAGCCGGATAATCAAAGACCTTTGCAGATAGCCGACGACAATATTTATATAATTTATAACATTAGCGTTCCCGCAATACTCGTCGAATGCGGGTTTATCTCCAACGGCGAAGAATCTGCTTTGCTTAAAAACACGGATTATAAAAACGCTCTCGCGCTTACGGTACATTGCGGGATTGCGGAATATTTGGAGGCGGACCAATGAAAAAAAGCGAATATATCTGCGAAAACTGCGGTTATCTTTCCGCAAAATGGTACGGAAGATGCCCAGAATGCAACGAATGGAATACTTTTGTCGAGCATCAGTCCGAAGAAATCGCCGCTCCTAAAGCCAAAAAAGCGCGCCCCGACGACAGCTCCGTTACGTCCGCACCGCGTTCAAGCAGAATAAAAGATATTAGCTTCTTCGATAAAGAGCGCACCTCCACGGGTATAAACGAATTCGACCGCGTTCTCGGCGGCGGTATAGTCGCCGGCTCTGTCGTCCTTCTTTCCGGCGAGCCGGGAATAGGGAAGTCCACCCTCCTTTTACAGATATGTAAAAAGCTCGGCGACCACGGAAACGTTTTATACGTTACCGGCGAGGAATCCGCGTCCCAGATAAAAATTCGCTGCCGCCGTCTCGGCGTAGATCACGATAACGTTTTCATTTACAGCGAAAACGATATTTCCGAAGTTATCACGGAGATAAATACGCTTCATCCCGAAGTTGTCATCATCGACTCGATACAGACGATGTACGACGATAATTACCCGTCGTCCCAGGGAAGCATAACTCAGGTGCGTCAGTGCGCTTTGCGCCTTATAGCCAAAGCCAAAGAAGACGGTGTCTCGATGCTTCTCGTCGGCCACGTAAATAAAGAAGGCGCTATTGCGGGTCCTAAGGTATTAGAGCATATGGTCGACGCCGTGCTTTATTTCGAAGGCGATAAACAGCACGCTTACCGTATTGTACGCGCCGAGAAAAACCGCTACGGCCCCTCCAACGAAATAGGTGTTTTCGAGATGAACGACGACGGGCTTACCGAAATAGACAAGCCCTCCGAAATGCTTCTGTCTCAAAGACCCAAAGGCGTTTCGGGCAACTGTCCCGTGTGCGTTATGGAAGGAAGCAGACCGATAATCGCCGAGATACAATGCCTCGTTACTCCGACGGTTTATCCGTCCCCGAGACGTATGTCATCGGGTATCGACTATAACAGAGCCGCTCTGCTCCTCGCTGTGCTCGAAAAGCGTCTCGGCATGAAATTCTCCACCCAGGACGTTTACGTCAACGTAGCGGCAGGAATGCGCCTTGTAGAGCCCGCCTGCGACGTGGCGTGCGCTTTGTCTATGATATCTACCTATAAAAATCTTCCCGTGCCGGACGATTTGATAGTTTTCGGCGAAATAGGGCTTGCGGGTGAGTGCCGCTCGGTGTCGAACACGTCCCAAAGAGTAAACGAATCCGTCCGCCTCGGCTTCAAGCGCATCGCTTTGCCTTACAGATCGGTTTCGTCGGTAAAAGCAAACGTCCCGTCGGATATAGAGCTTATCGGCCTTCACGGCGTTTACGACATATATAAGCTCATCGCGGATTAGTTCACAATTTATTCATAATTCAAAAGGGAAGTTATGGAAAGATTTTGCACTCCTTATATGCCGGGCGCGAGAGTGAAGAGGGCATTCATATCCGAGATATTGCCAAAAGATATTGAATGTGAATTAAACGATATGGGCGTCGTAACTTACCGTCTGGGGCATTCGGAACATTTAACGACCGAACTGAAATATCATCCCGATATTTTGCTTAACAATTTCGGGCCCGGAGTCTGGATCTGCGAATACGATCCGAAATATCTTCCGGACCTACCGCATCGTATATTTCTCGAATCTGAAAACGAATTGGACGATATATATCCGTATGACTGTCCGTTCAATAATTTCCGAATCGGAAACGTGCTTTTCTGCGGAGCGTTTGCCGACCATATGATAATGCAGCAAAGCGAAATATACGGCTATGAGATAATTCGCTTAAATACAAGCTACGTTAAATGTAATTGCATACCTGTAACCGAAAATGCGATAATCACAAGTGATCGCAAATGCGGAACGATATTAAGACGTAATAATTTTGACGTGCTTACGATAGAGGATAACAGCGGAATCGGTTTGCGTGGATTCTCAAACGGTCTTATCGGCGGATGTGCCGGAAAACTTTCTCCCGACCTTCTCGTTTTCACCGGAAACCTCAATACCTTCAGATACGGAGACAGCATCCGCGATTTCTGTGCCGATCACCACGTTGACGCAATGTCGCTTACGAACAGACCGATGTACGATTACGGCGGGATCCTGCCAATCTCCGAAATTTACGAAGAAGAATCCGAAGAATAATAAAGTATACGTTTGTTAAGTGTAAAACTCGCAATATGTATATCCCGAACCAAAGCCCAATTCCTATCAATTTTATATAGTAGTATTTCCCTGTAATACATAAAATTTTTATTTTGCGTAATATACAATATCGAAATAGGGGTATATAAATATAGCTCCCCCGC
>JAZUJV010000194.1:0-1725 GCA_045642945.1 Eubacteriales bacterium
GGCGCGCTCGGAGGACGAGTCGGATGGACGGGGTACACCGGCTCCGCCGCGTGGGTGTATATTATAAAGAAAAAAGAAACGTTCGAAAACAAGTGATAAACGCCTTCGGCGCGATATCAAAAGTGATAAGCGCCTTCGGCGTGATATGAGAGATAATTGACGCTCCGCGTCAAGAGATAAGTCCGGCTTCGCCGAACGTTAAGGAATAAATTTTTATCGTATATCTTCCTTTTTGAAAAAAGGAAGCGAAAAACTTTTGAAGCTATATGATTATAATTCATTTGCGCAAGCAAATGTTCCTTAACTTGCAAACTGCATCGCAATTTGCAATTATCTCGCTCGGCGAAGCCGAGTTTATCTCTCTTATCGTTCGCGTCAGCGAACTTATCTCTTACGAAAAAGAGCCGCTTTTCGCGGCTCCTTTTTGTTATCTTATCTCAAGTTTCCCTTTAAGATAAGCCTTTTTGAAATCCTTGATGTCCATCGGGATAGCGTTTTCGCCATCGAGGGTAACGCTGCCCTTGGCTTCTTCGCCGTCGTTGTGGCGGATACGAACTTCAACGACCTTGCCGTTTTCGGCGCGGCAGCTGATCTCGAGAACGTGATTTTCGGCGTCCGCGTCCTGAACTACAGTCCAGCCGTCTTCGTTCCAGATAATGTCTTTTTTCTTCATCGGAAAAACCTTTCTTATATGGATCTTGTTTTAATTTCTTCGGTTATCATACCGATAAACTCGTCGATAGTCTTGGTACCGAGGTCGCCCGCCTTGTAGCTGTTGACGGTAATGCTGCCGTCCGCAACCTCTTTGTCGCCTATGACGAGCATATAAGGTATTTTCATGAGCTTGTGCTCACGGATCTTATAGCCGATTTTTTCGTTTCTGTTGTCGATCTCCGCACGGATGCCGAGAGAATCAAGCTTGGCGAGCAGCTGTTCGCCGAACTCTTTGGCTCTGTCGGTGATGGGAAGTATCTCGACCTGAACGGGAGCGAGCCACGTCGGGAAAACTCCCGCGAAATGCTCGGTGATAACGCCGATAAAGCGCTCGATCGAGCCGAAAACGACGCGGTGGATCATGACCGGTCTGTGCTTCTCGCCGTCCGAGCCCGTGTATTCAAGCTCGAATCTTTCGGGAAGCTGGAAGTCAAGCTGGATCGTACCGCATTGCCAGGTCCTGCCGAGACAGTCTTTTATGTGGAAGTCGAGCTTCGGGCCGTAGAAAGCGCCGTCGCCCTCGTTGATGATGAAGTCCTTGCCCATGTCGGTAATGGCTTCTTTAAGCGTTTCCTCGGCGAACTGCCAATCGGCGATCTCGCCCATGTGGTCCTCGGGCATAGTGGAAACTTCTATCTGATATTCAAGCTTGAAGAGGGAATAAACCTCGTCGAAAAGCTTTACGACGTTCTTTATCTCGTCCTTCATCTGGTCGCGCGTCATAAAGATATGCGCGTCGTCCTGGGTGAAACAGCGAACTCTGAAAAGACCGTGCAAAGCGCCCGAAAGCTCGTGTCTGTGAACTAAACCGAGCTCGCCTACGCGAAGCGGAAGATCGCGGTAGGAATGCATCTCGGATTTATAAACGAGCATACCGCCCGGACAGTTCATCGGCTTGATGGCGAAATCCTCTCCGTCGATGACGGTGGTATACATGTTGTTCTTGTAATGATCCCAGTGGCCGCTTCTTTCCCAAAGCTGTCTGGTCATTATTATCGGCGTCGAAACCTC
>JAZUJV010000195.1:0-1960 GCA_045642945.1 Eubacteriales bacterium
AGGACGGCGTGTTTTTATAAGAGATAAACGCCTGCGGCGTGATATGAGAGATAAACTCGGCTTCGCCGAGCGAGATAATTGCAAATTGCCAAGCAATTTGCAAGTTAAGGTACATTTGCCTGCGCAAATGAATTTTTATAAGAGATAAACGCCTGCGGCGTGATATGAGAGATAAACCCGGCTTCGCCGAGCGAGATAAGTTTGCTTCGCAAACGTTAAGGTACATTTGCTTCCGCAAATGGATTTTCATTGTATAGCTTTGAAAGTTTTTCGCTTCCTTTTTTCAAAAAGGAAGAAATACAATTTATAAATTATTCCTTAACGTTCGGCGAAGCCGGACTTATCTCTTGGCGCGAAGCGTCATTATCTCTTATAAAGCGGGGAAGGCGTTTATCTCTCAAAAAAAGACCGCTTCAGCGGTCTTTTTTATCATTTTTCTCTTCTCTTGACTTCGCCTCGCGCATAGAAGGCGTCTTTGTCGGCGTACATCTTTTCTTCCGCGTCGGAAAGGAGTTTTTTGAAGTCGCCGGAGTTACCGAAGGAAAATCCGACGGAGGCGAGGCTGCCGCGGCGGGCGAGGGCGTTTTTGACTTCTTCCGCTTGGTCGAAAAAGTTCTTTTCGTCTGAGTCGGTATCGAGAACGACGAATTCGTCGCCGCTTATCCTGTAAACGACGCTTTTGCCGACGACGAAGGTCAGCGTTTCGGCGAAGCTTTTGATTTTGGCGTCGCCTTTTTCGTGGCCGAGGTTATCGTTGACGTATTTTAAGTTGTTTATATCGCAGAACATAACGCCGAGCGTTCCGCCTTTTACCGAGTTTTCGGCTATAGCGTCGAGCGCGGAATCGTAGGCGTGGCGGCTTCCGACGCCGGTGAGCGCGTCTTTGTTAAGCATTTCGAGCATAAATTGCTCTTTTACCTTGCTTTTCGCGATGGCGCCGCTTTCGAGACCGACGTATATAATAAGTAACGAAACGGTTATCGCGGCGCAGAGGAAGTTTATCTTGTCGTTGACCAGCGTGATTATCTCGGACACGAAGGGGGCGACGAAATAGAAGCATATGACGGCAAGCATATTCCAGCCGATGATCTTGCGTTTCGCGATAACGAAAGCGACCATGATCACCGTAACGATGATCTGGACGGCGAAGAAGACGGGATAAAACCGTTCGTCGCGGAAAACGCCGTTTTCGTCGATCGTGAAGGTGATCCGCGTTATCGCGCCGATCGTCTGGAAGATTATATCGGCGACGCCTATCGCGCTGACGGAATAGACGAGCGTTTTGCCGATGGGATGGCGCTCGTTGACGGTATGATAGATATACGCGGCGAAGAATATCGAGATAACGTCGCCGAGGATAAAGGCGAGATAGGTGGACGTGAAAAGCAGAAAGATCTTATCCGCGCTTCCGTCGCAGATATAGGAAATCGCGTCGATGACCGACACGACGGCGGAAAGGAACAGACAGGTTATAAAGCATTTGGTTGAGGGGGTGCGTTTTTCCGACTGTAAAAGAAGCGAGGCGGCTATGACCGTGAGAATGACGGCGCTGAAAAACTGTGTCGCGATTATGGCGCTGTTCAAAACGGAACCTCCTTGATGATAAGATATCGTATTATACGATGAAAATTTGAAAAAAGCAAGTAAAACATTTTTCGGCGGTTAAAATTTCGTCATCGCGGCAAAAACCGTCGGTTTTTGTTGCTTACTTCGTCATCATCGCCGCTCGCGCTTGTCATTTACGTCGCTTCGCTCTCCCCACGAAACACACGGTTTCGCGGGGACCCCATTTGTCTGCGGAAGTTCGCTGACGCGAACGAAAAAAAGATATAAGTTCGCTTCGCGAACGATATGAGAGATAAACTCGGCTTCGCCGAGCGAGATAAGTTTGCTTCGCAAACGTTAAGGTACATTTGCTTGCGCAAATGGATTTTTATAAGAGATAAATGCCTGCGGCGTG
>JAZUJV010000196.1:0-9462 GCA_045642945.1 Eubacteriales bacterium
CTTAAACCGCGTCGTAAACGCCTACCCGAAGGCGAAAATAATCTGTCTCACGCCGACGAATTCCTATAAATACGCGCCCGGCGGCACCAACGGCGTCGCGCCCTTCGGCGATTATATCGACGCGCTTACCGCCGTCGCGGAGGCGAAAGGATGCCGCGTCGTCCGCCTCGATAAACTCTGGGACGAAACGCTTATGAAGGAATGCACCTTCGCCCCCCTCCACCCCAACGTCAAAGGCATGAAGCTCATCGTCAACGCCGTTTTGGAAGAGATAAAAGATTTATGATTTTCTTCCTTTTTGAAAAAAGCGCGGCAAAAACTTTTAAAGCTATATAAAAAAATCATTTGCGTCAGCAAATGTACCTTCACTCCTCACTCCTCACTCCTCGCTCCTCACTCCTAACTGAAAAAAGACCGCCGAAGCGGTCTTTTTATTTTAGAATCCAAGCTTTGCCATCAATTCGTCCGCCTTCATATATCCGTTCGTCTCGGCGACTTTTTCGCCGTTTTTGAACGCTATGACCGTGGGGATGAACTGTATTCCGAACCTGTCGGCGAGGGCGGGACAATCGTCCACGTTGACCTTACCGACCTTTATTTTTCCGTCGAATTTCTCGGCGATTTTTTCTATTTCGGGCGCGAGCATTCTGCAAGGCCCGCACCACGTCGCCCAGAAATCGACTATCGCGGGGATATCGCTTTTTAAAATCTCCGATTCGAAATTTTCGTTCGTTATTACGATTTCCATATTATTTTCCCTCTTTTTCTCTTTTGAGTTTTTCGGCTTCCTCGGCGCGTTTTTTGCTTATTTCCGCCCATTTCGGAAGCTTCGAGACGATATTATCGAGCTCCGCGAGATATTCGGGGATCTTTAAGCCCTGCGGGCAGACGGCCTCGCATTGACCGCAGCCGATGCAGGCGCTCGGGCGTTTATCTTCGTCGAGCGCGTCAAGGCGCATCGCGGTATTCACGACGGGGTGGAAGCGCACGTCGTTGAGCATCTCGATAAACGTCGGGATATCCAAGCCCATCGGACAGCCGTCGCAGCAATAGCGGCATTTAGTGCAGGGTATCCCGCGGCGCAGCGTCTCGGAAACCTCGGCGAGAGTCTGCATTTCGTCGTAGCTTAAAATCTCGCGCGATTCGAAGGTCTTTATGTTCTGTTCCATCTGTTCGATATTCGACATACCCGAAAGCGTAACGCCGACGTTATCGAGCGATTGGAGGAATCGGAACGCCCATGAAGCCGCCGTTTCGTCGCGTTTTTCTTTTAATTTCGCCATAAGCTCGTCGTCGAGTTTCGCAAGCTTGCCTCCGCGCACGGGCTCCATTACCCAGACGGGAATATTATAGGAAGCGCAGATATCGTATTTCGTCTTCGCGTCCTGAAGCTCCCAGTCGAGATAGTTCATCTGTAACTGGCAGAACTCGAGGTCCTCGTGATGACGCTCGAGGAATTCTTTAAGCATCGGCACTCCGCCGTGGCAGGAGAAGCCGAGGTGTTTTATCCTGCCGAGCTTTTTTTGCTCTTTTAAATAGTCGATTATGCCCCAGCGCTCGTCCTCGTAAACGTGTACGGAGTTTTCGTAAACGTTATGGAGCAGATAAAAATCGAAATAGTCGACGCCGCATTTTTCGAGCTGGGTCTCGAAAATCTCTTTGGCGTTATAGCTTTCGCTTATCTGGTGGCCGGGGAATTTATCGGCGAGAAAATAGCTTTCGCGCGGGTATTTCGAAAGGAATTTGCCGACGGTGAGCTCGGATTTGCCGGCGTGGTAGGGCCACGCGGTGTCGAAATAGTTTACGCCGCCGTCTATTGCCAGCTTTATCATCTTCTCGACCTGCTCTTCGTCTATCTTCGAGTTGTCGCCGTCGAGCACGGGAAGGCGCATCATCCCGAAGCCGAGAGCGGATATCTTTTTGCCCTGAAAATCAAAATAATACATACTTTACCCCCGAAAACGTTTTATTTTCTGTATTTTATCACTTATTTTCGGGTTTTGCAACACATTATTTTAAGTTCCGCGAGCGCGTCGCCGAGCGAGCCGACTTTGTCGATGAGCCCGAGCGCGACGGCTTCGTTCCCGTCGACTACCGTTCCGATATCCGTCGTCATATCGTCCGTCGAGGTCATAAGCTTCACTATCGTTTTTTCGTCGGCTTTAGAGTTTCTTACGATAAAATCGACGATTCGCGACTGCATCCGCGCAAGGTTAGAAAAGGTCTGCGGCACGCCTATCACGAGCCCGTTCAATCGCACGGGGTGAAGCGTCATCGTCGCGCTCGGCACGATAAACGACCTTTTCGCGCTGACGGCGAGCGGCACGCCTATCGAATGTCCGCCGCCGAGCACGAGCGAAACGGTGGGCTTTTTCATTCCCGCGACAAGCTCGGCTATCGCTAATCCCGCCTCGATATCTCCGCCGACGGTGTTTATAAGCAGCAAAAGCCCGCTTATACCGTCGTCCTCTTCACAGGCGACGAGTTCGGGAATTATATGCTCGTATTTCGTCGATTTCGTCTGCGGCGACGCGGCGTAATGCCCCTCTATCTGCCCCGCTATCATCGTACAATGCAGCTTTATTCCGCCGCTTTCGGTATTTATCCCGCCGATTTGTATATTTTCTTCCTCGGGCAAATAATTTTCTTCCGTAAAAACACCTCGCTTTTTTATTTATTTTCCCGCGGTTTTGCTTTATTAAACGGGAATAATTTTAAAATTTCCGCCGAAAATATAAAAAACGATAATTTTTTCGGGGGAAAAATATGAATCTTCGCCGCGCGCTCAAAAGGGCGTATTCGTCAATAAAAAGCTTTTCGCTTTCGGGGGAAAGCGAATGGATATCCGATAATTTTTATCTTCTGACCGAGTTTTACGCCATTGCGGTAAAGGACAAAAACGCGCTGAAAAAAGTTTCGCTTTATGAGAAGATCTCGCGTTTCTGCGACGAAAAAAACTTTTGCTTCGGCGAAGACGAGCTTATAAAATGCGTAGGCGCCGCGGCGTTGTCGCTTGACGAATCGCGCGCTTTGGAAAAGCTTTTCGCGGCGAAGGCAATAATTTCGCTTTCCGAAGGGATAAGCTTTAAAAAGGCCTTTTTCGAAGAGCCGATTTTTAAGTTTCTTTTTTCGCTTAAAGACGGGTTTTCGGAAGACTTTTATGAAAAAGCATATATCGCCGAAAAGCTTTTATCTTCGCTCGGCGACGAATTTATCAAAAGCGACGCCGAGACGAAAAACGCTTGCCGCGAGTTGCTTTTCGGTTACGCGAAAAGGCAGAAGATACGCGAAGACGAAGCGTTTTATAAGCTTTCCGCCGAGGCGGAAAAGCAGGGCACGACGGTTTTAAAGCTTCTTTTCGCGCCCGAAAAGAGAAACAAAATCATCTTCTTTTCGTCGCTTTTTATCATTTTTTCGTTTCTCGCGGCGGCAAGCGTTTATTTTTCGGGTATCTATTCGCTTTTGACGTTTATCCCGTTTTTCTTCGCCTCCGTATCGCTTTCCGACGCCGTCGCCGCGGCTTTGATAAAACCGAAAATCACCCCGCGGCTCGACGAGAAATATATCGACAAAAAAGCGCTCGTGGTCATTTCGGCTTTGCTTGACGGAAAAGACGGCGAAATATTCGAAAAGCTCAAAAAATTTTCTTTCTCAAACCCCGAAGAGAACATCTTTTTCTGTCTGCTCGCCGATCTTCCCGACTCGAAAACGAAAACGGGAGACCGCGACGGAGAGATTTTCGAGCGCGCGAGAGAAAATATAAACGCGCTGAACGAAAAATACGGCGACAGATTCTGTCTGTTTTTCAGGGAGCGAAGCTATCTTGAAAGCGAAAACCGTTTCGGCGGAAAGGAGCGCAAGCGCGGGGCTATCGCCGAGCTTATAAAAGAGATAAAAGAAGGCGGCAGCGAGAGCGTTTTCGGCGGTGAGAGCTTTATAAGGGAAATCGACTATATCATCACGCTCGACGGCGATACCGAATTAAGCGTCGGAAGCGCGAGCGCGCTTATCGCCGCGGCGGCGCATCCCATAAACGAAATAAAAATCGAAAACGGAAAGATAAAAAGCGGTTTCGGGATTATCCAGCCGGAGATGAAAACCACGCTCGAAAGCTCGTATTCAACGCTGTTTTCATATATTTCTTCGTCTTATTCGGGCGGGGAGAACTACGCTTGCGCCTCCTATTCCCGCCTCGAAATTCTTTTCGGGATAGGCAGCTTCTGCGGCAAAGGGATAATCGACGTGAACGCTTATTATAAGCTTTTAAGCGGCGTTTTGCCCGAAAACAAAATACTTTCGCACGATATCGTCGAGGGGAGTATTTTAAAGACGCGCTCGGCGACGGATATTTTTCTTTACGACTCGACGCCGAAAAACGTCTGCGCATATTACAGGCGCGGACATCGGTGGCTTCGCGGCGATTTTCAGAACCTTTCGCTGATAAAGGGCAAAATCCTTTCGCCTTTTTCTAAAGCGAGGATGTTTTATATCGCTTTTAAAGACCTTCTGCCGCTTTTCGCCGTTTTGCCGATAGTGTTGGCGGGGTTTATTAAGAATATAAACGCGCCCGCAGCGGCGGTTTTTTCGGTTTCTTTTCTGCTGTTTCCCTACGCAATTACGCTTTTGCGCTCGGTTTTTAACAAAAACTTTTTCGCTGTGCGATTTTTCTCGAAAGCGCAAAGCGAAATAAAAACCGAGACTTTAAGATTCGCTTTTTCCCTTCTGACGCTTTGCAGAGAGGCGTTTTTGGCACTTGACGCGTTTGTTCTGGCGGTTACGCGGCTTATTAAAAAGAAAAAGACGCTCGAATGGGTAACGGCGGCGCAGACCGACGCGAAGAAATACGGCTTTTCGGGGTACGTCCGCGACGGCGCGGGGTCGATAATCGTCGGATTTATTCTCGCGTTTTTCGCCGTCAAACCGATTATAAAAATCTTCGGACTTTTATGGTTTATCTATCCGCTCGCCGCGGCGTTCGTTTCCGAAACGAAGCTCGGCACGGGGGAAGCGAAGGCGAAGCTAAACGAAAAACAAAAGAAAATCCTTTCGGCGCACATAAAGGATATGTGGGGATTTTTCTCGGAAAACGTAAGCGAAGACACGAACTTTTTGCCGCCGGACAATATTCAGATATCGCCGAACGCCTCGATAGCCTACCGCACCTCGCCGACGAATATCGGGTTTTATCTCGTGTCGCTCCTTTCGGCGAGAGATATCGGGCTTATCGACGGAAACGAGCTTTTGAAAAGGAGCGAAAAAACGCTCGAAACTCTTTTGAAGCTCCCGAAAAAGAACGGAAATTTTTATAACTGGTACGATATAAAAAGCTGCGAGCCGCTCGGCGAAAACTACGTTTCGTCGGTGGATATGGGCAATTTCGTGATAATGCTGACGGCTTTTAAAGAGGGGCTTTTTGAGTACAAAGAGAGCGAACGCGGGCTTAATAAATGTATCGAAATCTGCGATTTTTTGATATCCGAAAGCGATCTTCGTGCCTTTGTAAGCGAAAAGGGCAGAATCTCGGTAGGGCTTCGCTTCGGCGAAAAAATCGAAAACAGCTTTTACGATACGCTTATGAGCGAGGCGCGGATGACGGCTTTTTATATCGCGGCGAAGCGCATTTCGGGCGTGAAAATATGGCAAAATCTCGGCAGGACGCTTACGAGGGACGGAAAGCATATCGGCATGATGAGCTGGTCGGGGACGGCTTTCGAATATTTTATGCCTGCGCTTTTTCTTCCGCTTTATAAATCGTCATTCATCTATGAAAGTCTTTGCTTCGCGCTTTACGAAAACAAAAAAAGCGGCGGTATATGGGGCAGGAGCGAGAGCGGATTTTTCGGGTTTGACGCCGCTTTGAACTATCAATACCGCGCAAACGGGATAAAATCGTTAGCTTTACGCAAAGTGTCGGACGCCGAAAACGTCGTTTCGCCTTATTCGAGCTATCTGTCGCTATGCGTCGGCGAGAGCGCCGTTTTCGATAACCTAAAAAAGCTTTATTCTTTGGGCGCATACGGAAAATTCGGCTTTTACGAGGCGGTGGATTTTTTCGGCGACGCGCACGGGATCATCGTAAAAAGCTATATGGCGCACCACGTCGGGATGAGCATTATCGCGTGTATGAACGCGCTTTACGACAATATTTTCGTAAAAAGGACTATGCGCGACGGCGCGCTTGCGGGGGCAAAGGGGCTGCTTTGCGAGAAAATCCCCGTCGGAAACGCGGTATATTTTAAGGCGGGAACGCAGAAAGGCACGAAGACGAAAACGAACAAGCGCTTCGGAAAAGATTGCGGCGGCGATTTGAAAATCATCTCGGACGGTGAAAACACGGTAACCGTCAGCGCGAAGGGATGTATTTCTTTCGAGAAAGAATACGCGAGCGTGTTCCGGACGGTTTTCGAAAAATATCCCGAGTTCACGCCGAAAATAAGGTTTATAAGGGACGGAAAGGACTATAATCCCGCGGGAGACGGAAGTTCTTTCGAAAAGGGCGAAGACTGCGCTTCCTTCGTCGCGTCGGGAAAGGATTTCTCGGGAAGCTTGAAAATCTCGCTTTCGAAAAGGGGCGCGCTGACGTTCGAAACGAAGGCGGAAGCGATAAAAAACTACGACGTCGTTTTAAGCTTCGAGCCGATTTTGGCGAAAGAAAAAGAGTTTTATTCCCACGTCGCGTTCTCGCGCCTTTTTATCGAAAGCGAATACGACGAAAACAAAAAGATACTCTTTTTCCACCGCCGCGACCGTGTAAGCGGGAAGCACATTATGACCTTGGCGGTAGCGTGCGGGGATATAAAATCGAAAATCGAATTTTCGGCGAGCGCGAAGGATCTGCCGTTCGGCGACAAGGCGGAAAATATAAAGCCCGATAACAAAACGGGGGCCTGCATAACGCCTTTTTGCGTTTTTAAAATAAAAAACGCCGAGGGCGGCAGGGCAAAAATTTTCGTTTCGGCGGAGAAAACGAAGGAAGAATGTGAAAAAGTCATCGCGCACGCGCGATGCGGTGAAGGAAGCGGAAAAACGCTCGTTTTCAGCGAAGACGCCGAAAAGCTTTATGAAAAATTGCTCTTCGGCGTAGGCGGAAATCTCACGCAAGCGCTTTGCGGATGCGATGAAAACGGGCTTTGGAAACACGGCATATCGGGCGACGAAAAGATGATTTTCGCCGAAATATCCGGTGAAAATATCAGATACGCCGAAAAGCTTATACGTGCGTTTTTCGAGCTCGGCAAGGCGATGATAAAATTCGACCTCGTGTTTTCGGTGGTCGAGCGCGACTTTTACAATTCCCCCGTTACGCGAAAAATAAAAGAATATATCCGCGAAAAGGGCGCCTTTGCGGGCGGAAAAATATTCGTTATCGGCTCGGAAAAACTTTCGGACGCGGAAAGAGAAAACTTTAAAGCGGCGGCGGTTTTATACGTTTCAATGGACGGAACGCATTTTAAAGAGCGCGAAAATATATTTAACGGCGTTATAACGAAAAGCGGTGAGACCGACGAAAAAGGCGGATTTATCGGCGAAAAATACGTCTGCATCAACGCGAAAAAGACGTTTTCGCCCTACGGCTACGCGCTTTCGGGGCACAGGTTTTCGAGCTTCGTAACGCAATCCTCGCTCGGTTACACCTTTTATGGCAACGCGCACGAGCGAAAGACAGGCGTTTTTCACGGCGACGTTTTAGAAAAAAGCGGCGAGCGGATAATTCTCGAAAGCGAAAACGAAAGATACGACCTTTGCGCCTGCGCGCAAAATGCCGAATTCGGCGGCGGGAAAGCGGTCTGGCGCGGCAGAATAGGCGAAAAAAGCTATATTTTAACGGTTTTCGTCTCGGAAAAATACCCGCTTAAATTCATCCGTTTCGAAAGCGAAAGCGAAGCGAAAATCAGATTTTACTGTCTTCCCTCGCTCGGAAGCGGCGACTTTGGGAACTGTCTTTATTCCCCGAAGCGCGAGCGCGAAAACGTTTATACGCTTTTTAAAAAGCCGTTTTCGTCAAGCGGTTTCGGGTTTATCGGGGCTTTAAACGGTGAAATCTCCGACAATTTTTCTGTCTCCGCCGAAGGAAAAAGCACCGACTTTTTCATCGGGTACTGCCCGAGCGCCGCCGCCGCAAAGCGGATAATATCGCGGATAAACGAAAGATTTATCGGCGATGAAGAGAAAAAAGCGGAGGCGTTCGACGCGTCGATTACCCACGGCGACGACGTGTTTTTCGATAAATTCCTGCCGAGGCAGATATATTTCTGCCGCTTTCTCGCGAGAGGCGGGTTTTATCAAAGCGGCGGGGCGTACGGATTCCGCGATCAGCTTCAGGATTGCCTCGCGATGATATATTTCAAACCGTTTGAGGTCAGAAACCACATCTTCCGCTGCTGTGCGCATCAGTACGAAGACGGCGGCGTTATGCACTGGTGGCACACGGTTTTAAAAAAGGGCGTGAAGACCGACTGCTCCGACGATATGCTCTGGCTGCCGATAGCCGCAAGCGAATATTTTAAAGAGACGGGCGACGCAAGCTTTTTGAAAAAAGAGATTTTCTATCTCGATTCGCCCGAAATATCCGCGGGAGAAGAAAGATACGAGCCGATCAAATACCAAAATTTAAAAGAAAGCGTCTATAAACATTGACTTCGCGCCTTTGAAAAAGCGGACAGGCGCGGCGGGCACGGACTTATCCTTATGGGCAGCTGCGACTGGAACGACGGGTTTTCGAAGGTCGGTGTCAGCAGGATAGGAGAGAGCGTTTTCACGACCTTGCTTTATGTTTACGCCGTGCAGAAGTTTATACGCGTCGCGCGATATCTCGGCGACGAAAAGACGGTAAAAACCCTTTCGGCGAAGGCGGAAGCGTATAAAAACGCTGTCGAGGAGCATTGCTTTTTCGGCGACAGGTACGCCCGCGCGTTCACCGACGGCGGAGACGTTTTGGGCATCGCGGGCAGGAAAGAATGTGAGATAGACATTTTGCCCCAAGCCTTCGCGGCGCTATGCGGGCTTGACGAAAGTCGCGTGAAAACCGCGTTGAAGACGGCTTTCGACCTTCTTTATGACAGAAAAAACAATATTTTTCGCCTTTTTTACCCGCCTTTTTCGGCGGGAAGCAAAGATATCGGCTATATCCGCGGGTATCCCGAGTTCATCCGCGAAAACGGCGGGCAATACACCCACGGCGCGCTTTTCGGCGTGCTCGGCTTTTTGAGCGCGGGAATGGTCGATGAAGCGAAAGTCGTTTTCGACTGCGCTCTGCCGACGCTTCGCGACCCGAAAATCTACGGCGGCGAGCCCTATTACACCGCCGCCGACGTCTACGGAGGCGCGCTCGGAGGACGAGTCGGATGGACGGGGTACACCGGCTCCGCCGCGTGGGTGTATATTATAAAGAAAAAAGAAACGTTCGAAAACAAGTGATAAACGCCTTCGGCGCGATATCAAAAGTGATAAGCGCCTTCGGCG
>JAZUJV010000197.1:0-4103 GCA_045642945.1 Eubacteriales bacterium
CGTTTCTTTACTATATCTTTTAAGGGGGGCGGGGAAGATGAAAAAATTTTCGGATATTTTAACGATAACCCTTTTCTGCGGATTTATCGCCGTTTTCGCGCTGCTTTTCCTCTTTTTGCCGGATAAGACCTTTTCCGAGACCGAAAACCGCCCTCTCGCGCCGAAGCCGACGCTTACCGCCGAAAATCTCTTCTCGGGCGATTTCGCCGCCGAAACGAACGAATATTTCGCCGACGGTTTCCCCTGCCGCGACAGCTTTTTAAAGATAAAATCTTCTTGCGAGCTCGGACTTTTAAAGGGTGAGAACAACGGCGTGCTCTATGAAAAAGATCAGCTCGCCGTCCGAAGCTTCGGCGCCTACGGCTCAATATTAAAAAGAGCGGCGGACAGCGACTGGTATTACGAAAATACCGTTAAAGCAAGTCTGCAAAATGTAAATTCCCTTGCCGTAAAGCTCGACGCCCCCGTGCTGACCTTTATCCCTCCGCGCACGATAGACGTCTGCGAAGACGATTTCGGCTATAAGCTCCCCTACGGCGAAAACTTTTATAAGCTTTGCGAAGAGACGCTTTCCGAAAAAGCGAATTTCATAAATATTCTGCCGACTTTGAAAGAAAAACACCAAAGCGGCGAATACGTCGTCTATAAGACCGACCACCACTATACGTCATTGGGCGCTTACTATTCCTATCTCGCCATCGCCGAAAAGCTCGGCGTCGCCGAAAAATTCGATATTTCGAGTGCGAAAACGACTGTTGTCGAAGACTTTTCGGGAACCACCGCTTCGAGAGGGAGCTTCCCGATATACGAAAAGGATTTTATTACTCTCTGCGGCGAAAACGATTACAAAGTCATCGCCGACGGCGAGGAACAGGCCTTTTTCGATATGGAAAAAGCCGCTTCGCACGATAAATATTCCGTCTTCCTCGGCGGAACGCACGGCGTAACCGAAATTTACGGCGGTAATGACAAAAAACTGCTCGTCGTAAAAGACAGCTTCGCCGACAGTCTGGCGCAGTTTTTGATAAAAGACTACGATATTATAATGCTCGACTTAAAAACCAACCCCGACGTTTCCGCCGCCGTGGAAAAATATAGACCCGACGCGGTTCTTATCGTCTATAACGCCGAGAACGTGATAACCTCTTCGGCGCTCGGAAATCTGAAATAAATTTTAAATAAACGGAGAAAAATTATGAAAAAAACGATTTCGCTCCTGCTTACTCTGCTCCTCGTGCTCGCCGTATTTCTCGCCTCCTGCGGCGAAGAGACCGAAAAAAGCGAAGCCGAAACCTCTTCCGCAAGCGAAGAAATAAGCGAAAAAGGCGATGAAAGCGTAATTTCCGAAGCCGAAAGCAAAGAAGAAAGCGAAGAAGAAAGCGAAGAAGAATCCAAAGAGAAAGAAGAAAGCAAAGCTCCCGAGATAAAAGAAAAACAGGGCGACGTCGAGATAGTTTACGCCAGCTATTCCGAAAAACCCTTCGGCGCCGTCGTCGGTAAATGCGCCGAGGGCGCGACGGTTTACGCCGAAAGCTCCGCGGGCGATAGTTCCGAAGCCCTTTCGTGGCACGGCTGGTTCGCGATAAGGATAAACTGCCCGAAAGCCGGGACGTTCTATACCTTCACCCAAAAGGTCGACGGGGAAGAAGTCGGCGAGATGACGATAAAAAAGATATCCCCCGTTACTCCCGATGCCGATATGTGGCCTATCGTTACGGGCGGCGACAGCCAGCTTTTCTTTAACAAAATGCTCCCCGATTTCAAACAGACCAATCTTCCTTCGTCCAACGATATCGCGAATTTCACCTCGCGTATAAAAGCCCGCCCCAACCAGCTCCGCGGAATAAACCCGAACGCCGAGATTATCTATATGATAGTCCCGTCCTCTATGACGGTTTATCCCGAGCTCGTCCCCGAGGAATATAAAAAAGGAAGCGGAAAAAGCCGCCTCGAAATGACCATGGACGCGGCGCGTAACGCCGGCGCGACGGTGATCGACCTCGAAGCGCTCTTCAAAGAGCATAAAAACGACGTTTACCCGCTCTATTATAAGTTCGACAGCCATTGGACAGATTACGGCGCGTTCGTCGCTTATACCGCCCTTTGCGACCATATCTCGGAAAGATTCCCCGCCGCGAAGCCGAGAGCCTTCGGCGAATTCGACTGGCAGGAAAAAAGCTATGAAAGCGGCGATATGATATATTATCTCCAGATGCAGCGCGAGGTCGTTCACGAATACGGCGCGCTTCGCGTGATGAATTTTGCCGACGCCTCGGGCGCAAGTAACGTCAAACGCTATTACAGCCCCGACAGAATGACCTACGCCGACGAGATGACTTGGGAACACCGCTTCTCCACCGGCGACGGCAAAAAGCCCGATTTGATGCTCATCCGCGATTCCTACAGCACCCAGCTTTTCGATATCCTCGCCGAGCGAATGAATAATTCTCATTATATCGGCATGTGGAGCTACGCGTGGAATTATTCCGTCGTCTCCGCCGATCAACCCGACTATATAGTCTATCTCGTTGCCGAATGGAACATAGATTCTATTCTTTATTCCTGATATGCCCGAAAACCGATTTTGCCCCGACAGACTGATCTGCAGGTCTGACGCGGAACTTAAAAAACACTTTCCGCCGCTTACCGTCCAAGCGGAAAAAGCGGGAAAAAGCCTGTTCGTGCACGGCGATCCCGCCTCTTTCGCCGAGCTCGCCGCGGGGGCAGGCGTCTGCGTCTTCGCGAAGAACAAAACGGTAAAAATGCTTTTGCGCGAGGAAAACGGCAGCGTGCTGCTTTTCGTCTCCGAGGGCATAGACTGCGTGTACGGCGATTATGAATTTTCGCCTCCGCCGCTTATCCGGCTCGCGGCGATGTGCGAGCGCGAGCTTTGGCGGGTGTCCGCTCACGACGGCGGATTTGTCATAGATCTCGGGCGCACCGCCGAAAACAGCGAACCTTTCGGCGAATTTCCGATCCGCGACGTCGACGATACATTCCTGCTTCGCATACTGTCGAAATATATCCGCCGAAAATAAATTCAAAAAAAGGCTTGACAAAACGCCGCCTTGTGTGTTAGAATAACCGAGCGCGATAAGTTCGCGCCTATGTGGGCGTAGCTCAGCTGGTTAGAGCGCATGCTTGACATGCATGAGGTCGTTGGTTCGATTCCATTCGTCCACACCAGAAAAAAGACTTGTCGAAAGACAAGTCTTTTTTCAATGATATCCGTTCCTTTCCCCTATAGCGGCGCGCCGTTTCGGGCGCCGAAGGAACGGATGATATATTGCTTCGCAATATGATATACGCTTCGCGCATGATATGCGCCGCGGCGCATAAAGCAGGAGCGGATATTATATCATTTCGCGTCAGCGATATATCATTTAAAAGATTATTTGCGAGAATAAATCATTAAAGGACCAACCATGAAATACTACTTCCTCGCCATCGCCGTACTCTCCTTAATCTCCTTCATCCTCTACGGAATCGACAAACGCAAAGCGAAAAAGAAAAAATGGCGTATAAAAGAATTCACCCTGCTCATCCTTTCGCCGTTCGGAGCCGCCTTCGGCGCGCTGATCGGAATGAAGGTCTTTCACCATAAAACAAAGCATTGGTACTTCTGGGCGATAAATATCGCCTGTGCCGTTCTCCACCTCGGATTTATCGTATATTATTATTTTTTCAGGTGAAATTTCTTCCTTTTCGCGAAAAGGAATCGAAAAGCTTTTAATGCTCCCGCGCTCCCTCGCTCGAAGAGAATATAAAAAACAAAAGACCGCGAAAACGGTCTTTTTATTTTTCTTCAATATACGTCATAACGTCTTCGACGTTGCATTTAAGAATTTTACAAAAGGTTTCTATCGTGTGGGTGCTGACGCTCTCGTTGCGCTTGAGGCGCGTTATCTGCGCGGGGCTGACGCCGTATTTTTTGATGAGAACGTATTGCGAAACGCCTTTTTCCGCCATAGTCTGCCATAGTTTGTCATAAGAAATCATAAAATTCATCACTCCCTATTGACATAATAACCGATTACGGTATATAATCATATTAACCAATATCGGTTAATATAATTTAATAAGTAAAAAATGAATTCCATAAA
>JAZUJV010000198.1:0-2017 GCA_045642945.1 Eubacteriales bacterium
CCCCAATATCCGTGGTGCGCGACCTGAAACATATCGCATTTGAAAATTTCTTTTTCAAACCTCTTGCAAAAGATTCCGCAAGCCGGCGCCTCGGTGTCGGCAGGGAAGAGAACGACCTTTCCCTCCGCCTCCATGCGTAAAACGAGCGACGAGTTGTTAAGCCCCTTTATCTCCTTCGGGAACATATCCTCGCCGACGAAGATGACGTCGAAATGCACTCCGCCGAAATCGTACCCGTCGGGCGTTCTCGGCGTGATGACGTTCATCTCCGCGCTTTTTTCCTCGCAAAGCGCCATAAAAGCCCCCTCCGCGTGCCTCGACGACCCGCCGATAAGGACCTCCCAGTTGTAAAATACGTTCTGTATCTCACATTTGTCAAAATATTTTTCAATAAACCGCCTCGGGATTCCGCAATGGTCGTCGTGCGCGTGCGAAACGAACCACGCCGCGATAATCGGCTTGCCGCCTCTTTCGTTCTGCGTGCAGATAATGTCAAATAACCTGTCGACGTTCTCAAATTCGTCGTAACCGCCGTCGATTATCGCGAATCTGCCGTCCTTCAAGCGAATAACGTAACCCATCCCGCAGTCGGGATACCAGTAAGACGGCGATACCTGCGTCAGTAAAACGGGATATTTCGCTTCTCCGTCGATTCCTTCACATTTCGGGAAAACCGCTCCGCCTTTTATAATTGCGCGAACGACCTTTTCATAAGGCGAATAGCTTAAATATATCGCCGTCTCGCCCGAAACGAAAATTTTGTAATCGTTCCCGCCGAATTTTCTCTCTTTTTTAAGCGAAAATCCGCTCTTTTCAAGCTCTTCGGCGATTTCAAAAAACGTTTCCGCCTCCGCGCCTTCAAAAACTCTCGCTTCCGCTCCGTCGCGGCAGATAAAACTCCCTGCCCCGAAGCGATCAAAAATCTCTTTTATGTCTTTCATAAAATTCTCCCAAATTCTTTATAATTTGATTATACTTTACCCACCCGAATTGTCAAGACGAAAATGTATTTATAGGGCTGACAGAAGAGAAAAAACACAAATAAAAAGACGGGTATTCCCGTCTGTAGCTTTACGCTATTTCGCCAACTCCTCAAAAGCTTTGCGGTATTTTTTGAGAATACGTGCCGCGACCATATCTATCTTCTCGTCGTCGGTCATCTCGATTTCCGTGTCGTTTTCAATGTCCACAAGCTTATATTTCGGCTTGTTGTTTTTGAATATGACGACGCTTCCGAGCTTGTCGACCGTTCTGGCGACCTTCGAAAAATTCTGATTTGCTTCCGAAATCGAAACTATCTGTTCAGAGCGAATGTTCATATATGCACCTCCTGACGCTATTATTATACACATATTTTAGGATATTGTCAACCTAAAATATAATAAAAACTGCCGTACCTTACGATACGGCAGTCTTTTTTATTTTTCCCCCGCGAAAACTTGTTTTCGCGCTTTAAAAGCTTTTTTGCCAACTTTTTTTCACGAAAAAAGTTGGGCGTTTTAAAAGCTTTTTGGCGCACCTTTTTCACGAAAAGGAAGCACGTTTTTTCTCTTTGCTCAGTTTAGTTTTTCGGCCACCAGTTTTCCTGTGCGGGAATGATGTTTTCGCCGTATTCGGAAGCGAGCAGCGATTTATAAACGTAGTTGTAGCTTCTCGACAGAACGTCGCCGTATTCGACGGTTTCGTCGTTATAAATGACGTAGGGGCGGAAGCTGATCTCTTTATCTTTGCCGATGTCGGGGATATCGACTATCGTTGCGTAGAATACGAAAGATTCATAATCCGTGAAGCTGTTGCCGGGTATAAAGTCTTCGATAGCGACGGCGCGTACCGAGGCGGCGCCTTCGGTCTCGAGCGTGAGCTCGGAATCAAGGAATCTCGTCGGATAGAAAACGATACCCATATCTACGATATCGAATCTTCTCTCGTATGTGATTTTGGAAGCGTCATAGCGGCAACCGAGCCTGAGCCCGGAACAGGCGGGATTTATCTTCGCGCCGAGCGAAGATACGGGGCA
>JAZUJV010000199.1:0-5361 GCA_045642945.1 Eubacteriales bacterium
AGACGGCGACGTTTTACAAGTCATTCCCGGCCAGGGGTACACTTTTTCGAAAAAGCCGAAATACAAGGTTTTGACGAACTTTTCGCCCTTTAAGCAGGACTCGGAAAAGCACGACTGGATGGGTTTTGACCGATACGAAAAGGCGGTAGGTATTTTGGAAAACGCGGGCGAAGATTTCGGCGTAAAAGATTGCTTTAGCTTGCTTTCGGAAGTATCGCAGACGGTTTGCCCGACGGTAGTCTCGATGGTCTATGACGCGGAGGAAAATAAGGTCTATTGGTGCGAAAACCGCGAATACGGCAATATAAAATCAAAAGAATTATAAAAAGGCGGGAAAATTATGGCAGGCGGAAGAAATTCACTCGGGCCGAGAGGCTTTCTGACCGAGGAAGAAAAACAGAATATGCCGAAGGTAACGAAGGGGCTTTTAAAGCGGATATTTTCGTATCTTAAACCCTATTGGTTACAGTTTTTATTCGTATTCATCGCTATTTTACTTTCGGCGACGGTAGGGCTTTTCCCGTCGATCATCACGGGGAAAATCGTCGACGAGGCGCTGGTCGGGCAGGACCTCGCGCTGCTTATCAAGTTACTTATCATGGCGTTCTGCACCGTCGCGATAAGCCAGATAATCGGGTTACTCGAGAACTTTATAAACTCGTGGATATCGCAGCGCATAATCTACGATATGAAAAACCAGATGTATAAGCATCTTCAGTATATGCCGCATTCGTTTTTCACTTCGGAGAAGCAGGGCGACATCATAACGAGGATGAACACCGACATAAGCGGCGTCAGCACGGTCATCAGCGGCACTCTTTCGAGCGTCGTCAACAACATAGCGACCATCGTTACGACGCTCGTGGCTTTGTTCACCATGAACTGGAAGCTCGCGCTCGTCGGCATCGCGATCATTCCGCTTCTTATTCTTCCGACGCGGAGCGCGGGCAGGAAGAGATACGAATTACTTACCGAGAGCCAAGAGAAGAACGATGAGATGAACCAGGTCATCAACGAAACTCTTTCGGTCAGCGGCTCGATGCTTGTAAAGCTTTTCACCCGCGAGGAAAAGGAATATGAGAATTTCGAGAAGATAAACAAAGAAGTTACCGACATTTCGCTTAAAGAAAGGCGCTCGGGAAAATGGTTCTCGGTCGTTATGGGGATGTTCACCCAGATAGGGCCTTTACTTATCTATTTCTTCGGCGGGCTCATTATCATAAAATACACGTCGCCGAGCGACCCGAATCCGCTTACCGTCGGCGTTATCACGGCGACGGTTACGCTTATCAACCGTCTTTACCGCCCCGTTGAGTCGCTTCTCAACATCGGCGTAGACTTTACGCGTTCGCTCGCGCTTTTCACGAGAATTTTCGATTATTTCGACAGAGATATCGCCATAAAATCCCCCGAAAACGGCAAAAAACCCGAGGTCGAGATGCAGGACATCGACTTCGAGCACGTCGTTTTCAGCTATGACGAGGAAAAACCGCTTCTTACCGACGTGAACTTCAAGGTCCCCGGCGGGAAGATGTACGCCATCGTCGGGCCGTCGGGCTCGGGCAAATCCACCGTCGTCAACTTTATTCCGCGTCTTTACGACGTGAACGGCGGCAGCGTGAAGATCGCGGGCGTGGACGTGCGCGATTTTGATTTATCTTACCTTCGTCAATGTATCGGCGTCGTTACGCAGGAGACCTATTTATTCAACGGCACTATTCTCGAAAACCACCGCTACGCCAAGGAAGCCGCGACGATGGAGGAGATCGAGGAAGCCTGCAAGATGGCGAACATTCACGAATTCATCAAAAACCAGACGAACGGCTACGATACCGAGGTCGGCAACCGCGGGTTGAAGCTTTCCGGCGGCGAAAAGCAGAGGCTTTCGATAGCGCGCGTTATTCTTAAAAACCCGAAGATTCTGATTCTCGACGAGGCGACGAGCGCGCTCGACTCTATCTCCGAAAATTCGATTCAGGACGCGCTCGAGAAGATGATGCGCGGCAGAACGAGCATGGTTATCGCGCACAGGCTTTCGACGATTTTAAAGGCTGACGCCATTCTCGTCGTCAAGGACGGCGTTATCGCCGAGCAGGGCACTCACGAAGAGCTTCTCGCTCTCGGCGGGACATACAGGATGCTTTACGAGACGCAGTTCCGTCAGGCAATCGACAGCGAGGCGGGCGGAAAGGACGATTACGACATCCAGTCGCTCGGCACGGACTTTGACGTGCGCCGCATCGGCGAAAACGAGATTTCGGCGGTTTACCGCCTTTGCAAGACGAACAAGCGGTTTTACGGGTATCTCGGGTTCGTTCCGACGCGCGAAAGTCTTACCGAAATTATCAGCGAAGCGGAAAACGAAGACGGCGACGAAAAGAAATATCTCGTAGGATTTTACGACGAAGGCAGGCTCGTCGCGGTCATTGACCTTATCACGAGCTATCCCGACGCGAAGAGCGCGTTTATCGGGTGGTTTATGGTCGACGGCGAATTACAGAAGCAGGGCATCGGCTCGCGCATCATCGCCGACGTCCGCGCGGCTTTGAAGGGCTGGGGTTTTACCAACATCGAGCTCGGATGCGTTAAAGAAAACGTCGAAGCGATAAGCTTCTGGGAAGGCATGGGCTTTAAGCCGACGGGCGAAGAAAAGACCGTCGGGAAGCACACCGACGTTACCTACAGATTTGAAGGGTAAAAAAACATGGAAGAAATTAGAATCGCGGGCAAAAATATATTTTTGAAGACGCCCGACATAAAAGAATACCGCGCGTTCAAGCGGAAATACATTCCCGACCCTATCTCCGACCCGAAGCCGTTCGTCTACAAGGAGGAGGAGATCGACGCGGAGTATGAAAAGCTTGACGCCGACAGCGAATGGAACAGGATCTTAGGCATTTTCACGCGGCAGGGCGAAATCATCGGCATCATGATTTTCAAGCGCATCGTCTTCTCGGAGAAGCGGAGCGACTATGAAATAATCCTCGCGAACGAGACCTACCGCGACCGCGGCGTCGGCACCGAGGCGACCATCCTGTCCTCCGTTTTCGCGAAAGACACGCTCGGGCTCACGCGCGTTTATTCCGAAGTGCCCGAAAACAATATCCGCATGGCGAAAATGCTTGAAAAAAGCGGGTTTTCGATAACCAAAAAGCGCAAGGATTTTAAGGGAAACGTGTTCAACCTTTTTGTTAAGAGATACGATTAAATATTTTCCGCTTTTTGAAAAAAGCCTTACTTTTTTCGTGAAAAAAGTAAGCAAAAAACCTTTTAATGCCGCGAAAGTGAACTTTCGCGGTGTTGTTTTATTCTTCAAGGTTTGGTTATTCCGCACGATTTAACGATATCACTATAAACAAGAAACGATTCGTGCGGGTATAAAAATACGGTCATACATCAAAGCCGCAAGTTAGCGGACATTCAAGGTTAGCGGTGCGTCGAGGACGCCGCGCCCTTTTTTGTTTTTATAATCCGCGGAGAACAAAATCTGTCATAATTATATCGGTATGAGTGAAATTGTAGGAGATCGAAGGCATGGAAAAACACCCGCAGGGAATACCTTTATACGGATACGGTCTTGAATTCGAGGAAATATTTGGGGCAATAAACTGTGAGGTTTTTATATATTTTTCGTGTAATAGGTAGAAAGGGATTTACGGAAAGGAGATTCCGATGGATAACGGTGCAAGTAGCTACCGCCGTTTTCGTGAGGAAGACGATGAATCCGGTTTGGCTGAAATAATACGCGATTATAAAGACGGACTGATACTATACATTTATAGTATCGTCGGAGATCTTTATATTGCCGAAGATTTGGCTATGGATACGTTTACTCTTTTAGGTATAAAAAAACCGAAGGATAATCAAAAAAGTTCTTTCAAAACATGGTTGTATACTATAGGCAGAAATTTGGCTATAGACCATTTAAGAAAAGAATCTAAGTTCAAGGAATTACCGATGGACGACTTTCCTTTTTTAAGTGATGAAAAAGATAATTTTGTAATTTCTTACATTAGAAGTGAACAGAATATCGCTTTGCACAATTCTCTCAGGAATTTGAAGCCGGAATACAGACAAATTATATGGTTGATATATTTTGAAGAAATGAGCATAAAGGAATCATCAATCATCATGAGAAAAAGTGTTCATGCCACCGAGGCACTTGCAAGCAGAGCAAGAAAAGCCTTGAAACAACAATTGGATAAGGATGGATTTAAATATGAAAGATTATGATACGTTTACTAATGAAGTTTTTTCGCGAATAAACGAGTATAATTTGAAGCACAAAAACATTCAAAAAAAGAAAAATGTGTTGATCATTTCTGCGGTTTCCTGTGCGTTGTTAATAGTTGTTGGCGGGTTAGCTGTTTTAAGTGTAAACAGGCCGGAATATACGTCGTCTGACAGCAGCCAGAAAGATTCGGATAAAATTGCGGTCAAATACAATTCAGACGAATACAATTCGGACACACCCACACAAAATAGGATCACTGCATCTGACAACACAGTTTCTGCAGAATCAAATGTCTCGGCTTTTGACACAGCATCTATTGTATTCAACGATCCTGTAAGTTCCAGTGAAAATAGCAAAAACCATAACAGCGATAGTAAAATCACGGATACGCCATCCAATATTGTGGAAAGTGGAATTATATATATGTTAGTTCCTGAAGAAATCCCTAACTGCGAATTTGCTGGAGATATGTATCGCCCGGACGAGTATAACGGTAATATTGCTTCCGCTCTTGCTTTAAAATTAAATTATTCAAATAATAGATCACAAAAATTCAATGTCGTTATGAATAATAGGAACAAAGAAGTTTCATTCGAGCAAATAATCGATGATGTGAATAATACATTGAACGATATAATTGATATATCAATGATATCCAAGGTAAAAATCAAGAACGGTCGAAATGAAAACAGCAATAATGAATACTTTACCAAGAATATGTACTTTGCAAAGATCAACGCCGAACAAATCATCGCTCTCGCGGATAAAGGTATATACTTGCGATATGTCGGATCCGGAGTCGGAAGTGTTCGAGATATGAACTGGGACACACCTGAAGGAATAAATGTTTTTTGCGAATTGAACGGAGATATGATGATTTTTAAAGGAGATGATATCATTTGTTATCCGGATCTTTATGTCGAATGATTCATCCCGGGAGTAAAAAAAAGAGCCGCTTATCGCGGCTCTTTTTTGTAATTATTCAAGAATATTGGAAGTAATATACTGAACGCCCATGGAGATAAGTTTCTCTGCGAGGTCTTTATCGTCGACGGTCCAGACGTTGATCTCGATTCCGTTATCGAGGAGTTTTTTGATTTTGGCTTCGCCGTCTTCTTCGAAGGCGC
>JAZUJV010000200.1:0-2108 GCA_045642945.1 Eubacteriales bacterium
AGCGAAGAAACCAAGAGTGAAAATAACGGTAATAAAGCTCTTTTTCTTAATTTTCGAGGCTATAAGCCCGACGATCCAGCCGAGCAGACAGCTTATGACCGTAACGAAAAGCGGAATAAGAAATGTTGCGATTATCGGGAAAATATATCCGATAGCCGAAGATTTCGCGAAAATAAAATAACTTATGACCGTAGGTGTCCAGATTATCGAAGTGTATACGAAGCTGACGACGTATACGCTGAACATCCGTACTTCAAGGATCGTTATCGGCTTTATCGGCATCGAAAGCAATATCTCGTTGTCTTTTGCCTTGTATAAACTCGTATACGTGCTGAAAACGCTTCCGAAAGTGCCGAACAGAATAGACATAAGTCCCATAATAGCGAAATACAGCCAATTCAGTTCGCCGTCAAGAAATACCGTCCCGATAGCCGATGCGACCGAGAAAAACATAAACGCGAAAATAACGAGGCATAAAGACAAAACTATCGCTAAACCGACGATACTGTTTTTCGACCTCGCCTTGTTATCTTTTTTGTTCTTGAATAAAAACGCTATAAGCTCCGTGAGCTGCTTTTTGAGTAAGATCTTAAACATCGTCAGCCCTCCAGGTCGAGGAATACCGATTCAAGCGAAGCATCGCCCTTTACCTCTTCCATAGTGCCGGAACGGATAAGTTTACCTTCCTTAATTATAGCTACCTTGTCGCAAAGTTTTTCCGCTACTTCGAGCACGTGCGTCGAGAAGAATATCGCGCCGCCTTCGTCGCATACCTCTCTCATCATTTCTTTAAGGGTATGCGCGGCTTTCGGGTCAAGACCGGCGAACGGCTCGTGCATAATTATAAGCTTCGGATCGTGCAGCCAGGCGCCTATAATGGCAAGCTTCTGCTTCATGCCGTGGGAATAAGCGGAAATAAGCTGCGCAAGGTCGTCTTTTATCCCGAACGTTTCGGCAAGCGCGTCGATTTTCTCGTTTCTTACGTCGCTCGGAACGCCGAATATATCGCAAATGAAATTTAGATATTTGATACCCGTCATATAATCGTAAAGATCGGGGTTGTCAGGTATATAAGCGATGCACTTTTTACATTCGATAGGATCGCTCTTTATCGAGTTTCCGTTTATGATAATATCGCCCTCGTCGAATCCGAGTATTCCGACTACGCTTTTAAGAGTGGTGGTCTTCCCCGCTCCGTTGTGTCCTATAAAACCGTAAATCTCGCCCGGGGCTATATGAAGCGAAAGATCGTCGACGGCTTTGACATCGCCGTATTTTTTAGTTAAATTCTTTATATAAAGCATTTTTATCTCTCCAAATTCTATTCTGCGTCTTCATCCAAAGTTTCAAGATAGAAGCTTACGGGCCTGAAACCGTCGTTACATGAAATCATGGCGCTTCTCGGGTCTTTCATCCAACCGCCGTAAAAATCGCTTCCTCCGTGCGCAAGAGCGAGTACGAACGGTGATATACTCTCCCAAGCACTGTCGCAAAATCCATCGGGTTTTAAGTAACCGTTCGCGATAAACACGTCGCCTTCTTTTATGTCGCAGCTATGCTCTATCGGGTTCTCGTATTTTGCCGAAAGGTCGGAGTACCAAACCTTTCTTACAGCAGTTATTCTTACCTTTTTCAAAGCTTCCACTTCCTTTGCGGGTAGTATACAACATAATCATATGATTGTCAATAGTATTCCGAAGATAATTACAATTCTATCCAATAGCGCTGCTCCAAAACGCCTTCCTCGTTGATGACTTCGTTTTCCAAAACCCCGCCGTTCTTAATAATAGACTTTGCCGAGCCGATATTGTCTTTATCGCAGGTCATCAAAACTCTCTTTATGCCGAGTTTTTTACATTCTTGGAGCGCCAGCCCTATCATCGCGGGCGCGTATCCTTTTCTCCGCTCGCTCGGACGTATACCGTCGCCGATATGTCCGCCCGTATAAAGCAGCGAATCGTTGAGATAATGCCTTATATTCACCGCGCCGACGAAAATGTCTCTGTCCGTGACGAGGCAGAAGCACACCGAACCCGGCACACGCCCCTCTGGAGTCGGCTCTTTCGTTTCAAGATTTTCGAGATAATATTCAAAAACTCTGTAATCGT
>JAZUJV010000201.1:0-6435 GCA_045642945.1 Eubacteriales bacterium
TATTGCCCGAAATAATAATTTAAAAGTCTTTTTGTTTCTCTGAAATCTCCTTTTCCCGTGTATTTTTTCCGCCGATTGCGCATAAGTTTTAAAAGAAAAATTCGCGGGAGGCGAAACGCGGGTGCTTACGGAAATATACAAAAAGCTTAAATCCTCAAGCGGCGCGATATATCGCGGCGCGCTGTATATGACGGTGTTTTCGCTGATAAATAAGCTTCTCGGCGTGTTCTTACGCCTCTTCCTCTCCGCGCGGATAGGCGGGGAGGGAATGGGACTTTACCAGCTGATAATGAGCGTTTACACGCTGTTTTCGACGTTCGCGACGGCGGGATTTACCGTGTCGCTTTCCCGTCTGGTCGCCGAAAAAGACGAAAAAAGCCCGTCCCTCGCGCGCGAAATGTTTTATTCCTCGCTCGCCCCCGCCTTTTTGATAAGCTTCGCCGCGACGCTTATAATGTTCTTCTGCTCGGGCTTTATAGCTACAACCTTCCTCGGCGACGAAAGATGCGCCCTGCCTTTAAAGATCCTGTCCGTCAGTATGCCCTTTATGGCGATATCCGCCTGTTTTAAGGGCTGGTTTATCGCGAAAGGAAAAGTCGTTATCACCTCAAGCTCCTCGCTTTTCGAACAGCTCGTCAAGCTCGCGGTAATAACCGTCTCGCTCTGCGCCGTGCTTAAAAACAACAGCGATATCGGGCGCGTCTGCGAAGGCATCGTCGTCGGCGTAACGCTTTCCGAAATGTCGTCGTTCACCTATCTTTTTGTCTTTAAAATCGCCTCTTCGCGAAAGGAAAAATATAAAAAATCCGAAAAAATTTCCCGAAAACCCTTGCGGCGCGAGCTTTTCTCCGTCGCCGTGCCGATATCTCTCTCGGTCTACCTGTCGGGAATATTGCATACCGCCGAAACGCTGCTCGTCCCCTACGTTTTCGAGAAATATTCGGGCGACCGCTCCAAAGCGCTTGCCGATTTCGGCACGGTGCGCGGAATGGTGATCCCGCTGCTTTTCTTCCCGTTCGCGTTCTTACAAAGTCTCGTTTCGGTCTTCACTCCGGAGATAAGTAAACTTCACGTCGCGGGCGACTCTTTAAAACTCCGCGCGAAAATAAGCGAGCTTATGTCGGTGGTCTCGGTCTTCGGAATAGCGGCTTTCGGGCTCTTTTTCTTCCGAAGCGAAACCGTCGGCGAGGCGTTTTACCCGAACTGCGATACCGCGATGCCGATAAAACTGCTCGCGCTCGTAACGCCGTTTATGTATTCCGAAACCGTCGCCGACGGGCTTTTAAAAGCGCTCGGCGAACAAAAAAGAACGCTTCTTTTTACTATTCTCAACTCGGCTTTAAGGGTGATACTTATACTCGCCGTCGTCTCGAAAAGCGGCGCTTTCGGCTATTTGCTCCTGCTTATCGTCTCAAACACTTTTTCATATATCCTTTGCCGCGCAAGGCTTTTCCGCGTTTCCCGCGTCAAACCCGATATAAAACTCATCCTTCTTTCGCTTTTCGCTTCCGCTCTGTCGGGCGTGCTCTCGGGAGTGATCGAACGAGCTTTGCCCTACACGGCGGGAAGGGCCGCGCTCGCCTCGGCGGTAACCGTAACCTACGTCGGCGTTTTCGCGCTTACGATGCTCCTCTTCCGCGGACGGCTGACGGTAAGAAGAAGGGCAGGGGATATAGCTTGAACGCTATCGACCCTTTTTACAAATACCTCCCGCCGCGCTTTTCCTTTGCGGTCAGCGCCCTGCCGAAACGAACAAAAGATAACATAAACGAGATAAGACTCCGCGTCGGCGCTCCCGCCTCGCTCTCCGTCTTCGGCGAAAACCTGCCGCTCGGAAGTGAAGGCGTCTGCGAGCTCAAAAACGCGCTCACCGCCACGAAAGCCGAGCTCGACGAATGTGTTTCTCTCCTGACCGGCGGCTCGCTCTACGCCTACGCCGATTTTATAAAAGACGGCTATATCCCGATAAAAGAAGGCGGCCGCGCGGGTATCTCGGGCAAAGCGTCGGTAACGAAAAACGGTATATCCTTCTTCGAAATAACCTCGGTAAATATAAGGATCCCCCGCTTTATCAAAGATTTCGCCGCCCCGCTTATAGATTACTACGTCAGAAACGGGCTTTGCGGCGCCGTCGTCGTCTCCCCGCCCGCCCTCGGCAAAACGACGTTTTTAAAAAGTTTGATTTATCTTCTCTCCTGCGGTATCGGCATAAAAGCCCGCCGCGTCGGCGTCGCCGACGAAAGGGGCGAGCTTACGCCGAACGTCCCGCTCGGGCTTTGCGACGTGATAAGCGGCGTCCCCAAATCCGACGCGATAACCATGCTGACACGCGCCATGTCGCCCGAGATGATCGTCTGCGACGAGATAAGCGTCGCCGAGGCGGAAGCCGTTACGCTCGCCAATACGAGCGGGGTTTTCCTCGTCGCCTCCGCACACGCCGAGGATTTCGATTCGCTTCTTAAAAACAAAAAGTTCAAAACCCTTTGCGAAACCGGCGCTTTCGGCGTAAGCGTAAAGCTTTATTTCGAAAACGGCTATAAAATAAAAATCACTTCGGGTAAAGAAAAATGATAAAAATTCTCGGCGCGCTCACGATCGCTTTCGTGTCGGTGATACTCGGCAAAAAGCTCTGTGCCCCATACGAAAAAACGCTTAAAATTTACGATTCTCTCGTCGATTTCGTCGCTTTTGTAAAAAACGGCGTCGAGCGCCGAAGAGAAATTCTCCCCGAGCTTTTTTCGGAATATGAGGACGAAAATCTAAAAGATTTTCTGTCTGTTCTAAAAAAATCCCCCGCCGACGTTTCCTCTGCCTTCAAAGCCGCCTGCTCGTCTTTAAGCGTAAGCGAAAAGACGAAAAAAGAGCTTCTCTTTTTCGCCTCGACGCTCGGGAAAACCGATTTTGACAGCGAAGTTGCCGAGCTTTCCGCTCTGCTTTCGTCGGTAAAAGCCGAGCGTGAAGTGCTTTACGAGACCCTGCCGAAAAAAATAAAAAGCATAAAAACCGTCTCGCTGCTCTGCGGTGCGCTCGCGGTGATAATTATGTTTTAGGAGGATAAAATTTGGGAATAACGCTTGTCCTGAAACTCGCGGGGATCGGGCTCGTTGTCGCCGTCGCCGCGCTGATATTACAAAAAAACGGGCGCGACGAACAGTCCACCTTCATAATAATCGCGGGTGTCGTCATCGCCGCGCTTATGCTCGTAAACGAAATTTCCTCGCTCTTCTCCGCGATAAGGAGCGCCTTCGGAATATGAATGTTTTTTCCGTCTGTGCCTTCGCCGCCGCGTCCTGCATCGCCTTCGCCCCGCTTAAGATTTTGCGCCCCGAATATTTTAAAATCGCCTTTTCCGTCGTCGGCGCCGCGCTGCTTTTATATACCGTGTCGTCGCTTTCCGGCGTCGTAAGCTTTATAAGCGATATTTCCTCCGATACGGCGGCAAAAAACTATATCCCGCTGATGTTAAAAGCCCTCGCCGTCTCCGTCTGCTGCCGCGCAAGCGCCGAAATTTGCAAAGATTGCGGCGAAGAATCGCTTTCTGCAAGCGTGCTTTCGGCGGGGAAAGTAAGCATCGTGTTATTAACTCTCCCGACGGTCAAAAACCTCCTCGAGCTCGTGAAGGATATGCTCGTATGAAGAAAAAAACGCTCCTCTTTTTCGCCTTTTTCCTGCTTCTTTACCCGTTTTTTAATTTAAAAACCTTTGCTTTTGCCGACGAGAATATAAATTCGATATCCGAAAGCACGGGGTATTCTTCTTTCGAAAGCGACGTTTTAACAAAAGAAGAGCTCTCGGGCGAAAAAAAGATAGGGATTTTCGAAAAACTCTTCGAAATAGCCGTCGACAGCATAAAACAAAACGGTCTTTCGGCGGCAAAAAGCTTTCTTCCGCTCGTCTCCGCTCTCGTCGTCTCGTCGATTTTCGCTTCTCTTAATTCCTTCGGGGACGAGCTCGAGACCGTCTGTTCCTACGTCTCGCTGCTCGCCGTCTCCGCCGCCGCTTATTCGGTGATATATAAGCTTTTCGTGTTCGTTACCGCCGCTCTCTCGACGTTTACCGCGGCGGTAAGCGGCTTTCTGCCGATAATGGCGTCGTTATACGTCTTCTCGGGCAATATGTCCGCCGCCGCGGCGTCCGGCAGCGGGCTTTCGATATTTCTCGTCTTCGTCTCCGCCGTCTGCTCGAAAATTCTGCTGCCGCTTTTGCGCGTCGGGTTCGCCTTCGCGCTCGCCTCCGCGTTCCCCGACGCTCCCGATCTGTCCTCTTTTTCGGGTACATTAAAAACAACGGCGCTTACGCTTATGGGCTTTATCTTCGCGCTTTTCGGCTTTACGCTCTATATCCAGACGAGCGTCGCCTCGCTTTCCGACAGCTACTTCACCAAAACCGTCCGCTTCGCTTCGGGAAGCTTCGTCCCCGTCATAGGCGGGGTGCTGGGCGACGCTTTCAAAACCGTCGCCGCCTCCGTCGGGGTCGTAAAAGGCGTTTTCGGCGCCGCGGGCGTCGTAACCGTCTTTGCCGTGATCCTCCCGCCCGTTATATACTGCTCGTTAAACGCTTTGCTTTTCCGCCTCTGCGCCGCCTTCGCGAAAGCGCTTTCCTGTAGCCGTGAAGCCAAATTTCTCGATGCCTTACGCGGAATGATATCTGTTTTAGCTGCTCTTTCCATCGGCTCCGGAGCCGTCGTAATAATCGCCCTCGCCACCTTTTTAAACGTCAAAAACTCATAGAAAGGCGCAAAAAAGCTTTATGAAAGACTATTTTTATTCGCTCCTCATCGCCTCGGTCTGCGGCTCTTTATGTATCTTCGTCTCCGGTAAAGGCTACGAAAAATATATCCGCTTCGCCGTTTCGATAATCTGCGCCTGCCTCGTTTTATACCCTTTAAAAGACCTGTTTACCGAGCTTCCGAGCGTAAAAGACTACGAATATTCTCTCCCCGAAGCAGCCATTTCCGCCGACCCGACGCGCGCGCTTTACGAAACCGCCGCGAAAGACGAGATAACTAAGCGCGTTTTTGAAGAATTCGGCATAAACCCTTCGGATATCAGCATAAATATAGACCAAACGGAAGACTGCGCGACCGTTACCGATATATCGTTAAAACTGCCAAGCGGCGACGCGGATGCGGTAAGATCCTTCCTTCTCGAAAAATTCGGCGGAAACGTGGAGGTTGCTTATGAATAAGCTCCTGCCCAAAATAAAGTCAATAAAGCCCAAAACCCTCCTGCCGCTCCTTCTCGCCGCCGCCGTCGGAATAATCCTTATGTCGCTTCCGAAAAGCGAAAAAAAAGAAGAAACTCCCGCCTTCACCGAGCGCGATTACTGCCTGCTTCTCGAAACGAAAACGAAAGAAATGATCGAAAACGTCAGCGGCGTCAAAGACTGCGAGGTTTTCATAACGCTCGAAAACGGCTTTTCCTACGTTTTCGGCTCCGACTATTCGATAAAGCAAACGGGCGACAGCGTCGAAAGCGAAAAAAAGATAATCTTTTCCGACACGACGCTCGGAAAAGAGCCCGCCGTCGCCGAAACGCTTATGCCGAAGGTCGCGTCCGTCGCCGTCGTCTGCAAAAAAGCGCCGCCCGAAACGCAATACCGCGTCATCGCGTTATTGAAAGCCCTTTTCGACGTGCCCGCCAACCGAATCAGCGTCCAGACCTAAACATAATACGGAGGTATTTTTATGGATATCAAAAAGCATTTCACCAAGCTCAAAGAGAAGCTCAAAAAAATCGACTTCAAAACCAAAATCGGAACAAAAGCCTTCATCACCGTCGGCTGCGTCATGCTCATCTGCGCCGCCGTCCTCGTCAGCGTCATCGTCAACCGTAATTCCGATCTCGCGGGCGAGACCGACGAAAGCCGCCGCGTGCTCGGCAACGCCCTGCTCGTCGATACCCTCGGCGATATGTCTGCCGCCGAAGCCGAAGCTTCCGCCGCCGAAAACGATTTCTTCGCTATGGCGATGATAAACCGAACTCAGGTCCGCGACAACGCGCTCGAAATTTTAAAAACCATCGCCGAGGACCCCTCCGCGCTCCCCGACGCCAAGGAAGAAGCCCTTTCCTCTATCCGCTCCATCGCCGACGAAATGACCGCCGAAGCCAACATCGAAACACTTATCGAGGCAAAAGGCATCCCCGAATGCGTCGCCGTCATCTCCGGCAACTTCTGCTCCGTCGTCGTCAACGCCCCCGAGCTCACCGCACCCCAGCTCACCCAGATCACCGGCATCGTCCAAAACGAGATCGATATCCCCGTCGCCAATATCACCGTGGTAACCAACTAAGTGATAAGCGCCTTCGGCGTGATATCAAAAGAGATAAGCGCCTTCGGCGCGATATGAGAGATAATTGACGCTCCGCGTCAAGAGATAAGTCCGGCTTCGCCGAACGTTAAGGAATAAATTTTTATCGTATATCTTCCTTTTTG
>JAZUJV010000202.1:0-3773 GCA_045642945.1 Eubacteriales bacterium
AGAAGAAAGCAGCGAAATTCCGGAAGAAAAAGAAGTAACGGATATGAAATACGCGTACGAAGCGCCGGTATTCACCGGAAAAATCGAAAACGAGGCAAAGCCCGAGAAGGTTTCGGATTTTATCGGGGCGATATACCACAAGGTCGTATCGTCGAAGGACGATTGGCTCGGCATTGAAGCAGTCGTGATGCTGCCCGAGTTTTTCGGAGACGAAAAGCGGGTATGCGACGGGAAATACGGCGTTAAAACGCGGTTTATGGACAACCCGAGCGTATATCTCGGCAGCGAGGGAAAATATATTACCGACTGCGGGCTGACTTTAAGCCCCGTAAGAGACCCGAAAAATCTTTCGGCGATCTACCCCGACGGGCACAAGGCTTACAGACCTTTCTGGAGATATCAGCCGGGGAACAATTACGCAAATTCGGCGGTTACGGATTACACCTCTTATTACTATCCCGGGGACGTCGTGAGAATGTCGCTTTACTGCCCGAGAGAAAACTATTTGCAGTTACGTATCGAGCTTATAAAGGAAACAGAGATACCCGAATACGCGGAGTTCCGCAAAGCGTATAAGCTCGGAAACGATTATAACAGGGTTTTCCTGTCGCCCGAATTCCCGTCGGAAAGCATCGGGAGCGGGAAGGCGATTTTCAGGCGCGTGAACGCGATAGACCAGGTAAACAACGAAGGCAAGCCGACGGCGAAAACGAACGCAAAGAGCGTAAACACCGTTTGGCAGGAGGTTTATTTATACCGGAACATCGGCGGGAAGATATATAAAATTCCGATGACGCCCGAGAGATGCTCGGTCATTGACTCGCCTACCGATTGGAAGGACGCCTTCATATATGAAAAAGACGGGTTTAAAAAGGAGCTCGGCGGAGAAAACATAACTTTAGACCCGCACAACAACAAGTAATCAATTTTCACAGGAGGATATAAATATGGGACCCAACACTATCATTCTTTTAGCGGTACTCGGAATTCTCGTGTTCTCGCTCGTTCTTTGGTTCTTCTCGAGGTACAAGAAATGTCCTTCCGACAAGATCATGGTCATCTACGGTAAGGTCGGCAAGAACAAGGACGGCAGCAGCAAGAGCGCGAAATGTATCCACGGCGGCGCGGCATTCATTATCCCCGTCGTACAGTCTTATCAGTTCCTCGATCTTACCCCGCTCTCGATACCCGTTGACCTTAAAAACGCGCTTTCGAGACAGAATATCCGTATCGACGTTCCTTCGAGATTTACCGTAGGTATCTCCACGGAGCCCGTCGTTATGCAGAACGCGGCGGAAAGACTTCTCGGATTGAAGCTCGGCGAAATCCAAGAGCTCGCGAAAGATATCATATTCGGTCAGCTTCGTCTTATCATCGCGACGATGGAGATAGAAGAGATCAACACCGACAGAGACAAGTTTCTTGAAGCCGTTAGCAGAAACGTCGAAGTCGAGCTTAAAAAGATTGGTCTCAGACTTATAAACGTTAACGTTACCGATATCAGCGACGAGAGCGGATATATCGACGCGCTCGGACGCGAAGCCGCCGCGAAAGCAATAAACGACGCGAAGAAGAGCGTTGCGGAAAAAGAAAGAGACGGTTCTATCGGTGAAGCGAACGCGAAGATGGACGAACGTGTTAACGTTTCGAAAGCCGACGCGGAAGCTATTCAGGGTGAAAACGTTGCGAAGACCGAGATAGCGATGTCCAACGCGGCGTTACGCGAAAAACAGGCGGAAGCTTTGAGAATCGCCACCACGGCGGAAAAAATCCAGGCGGCGAAAGCGCTTGAAGACGCATACGCGGCGGAACAGGCGGCAGAGCAGGCGAGAAGCGCGAGAGAAAAAGCAACTCTCGAAGCCGACGTTATCGTTCAGACCGAAATCCAGAAACGCCAGATGGAGCTTAACGCGGAAGCCGAAGCCGAGCAGATAAGACGCAAGGCGAAGGGTGAAGCGGACGCTATTTACGCGAAGATGGAAGCCGAGGCACGCGGTATGGAAGAGATCCTTCGCAAGCAGGCGGCAGGTTTCGCGGAAATCGTTTCGGCGGCAGGCGGAGACGCAGACGCCGCTTTGAAGCTTCTTATCGCCGACAAGCTCGAGGACCTTATGAAGATCCAGGTCGACGCTATCAAGAACATCAAGATCGACAAGGTTACCGTTTGGGACAACGGCAGCGCGAACGGAAACGGCAAGACCGCTACCGCGAACTTCCTTTCCGGTATGATGAAGAGCGTTCCTCCGCTTGAAGAGGTTTTCGCGATGAGCGGACTTTCGCTCCCCGAATATCTCGGCAAGAAGAAAGAAGCGGAAGCAGAGGTCAACGAAGCACCCGAAGCGCCCGCGGCTGAATAAAGAATCATAAAAAATGGAAAAGCCCGCCGGAAACGGCGGGTTTTCTATTGAAAAAGCGTTAGAAAAGGAGTATAATCGGCGGAAAGAGGTGTTTTTTATGTTTGACAACGAAATTATTTTAAACGAAATCAAAAAATACAAATACAAAATCGAGCTTCACTGCCACACGAAGCCGGCGAGCCCTTGCTCGGAGATTTTGCCCGAAAGGTTAGCAGAGGCTTACAAGGAGCTTGGGTTTGACGCGGTGGTGCTCACCAACCACTACGCGGGCGTCGTCGCGGACCAGCACCCGAGCGTCGACGACTATCTTGACGTATATTTCGGCGATTACGAAAAGACCAAAGCGGCGGGCGAAAAGGTCGGGCTTAAGGTTTATCTCGGGCTTGAGGCGCGCTTCCGCGAGAACAGCAACGACTATCTCGTTTTCGGGCTTGACGCGAAGACGGCGAAAAGCATTTATCCCTATCTCGAAAAAGACCTCGCGACTTTTCGAAGCGAGTTCAAGGGCGACTATATTCTTATTCAGGCGCATCCGCAAAGGGTCGGGATGACCCCGATGGACGACGCGCTTCTCGACGGCATCGAGGTTTTCAACATGCACCCGAACCACAACTCGCGCATCGCTTACGCGTCGAGGGTCGCCGCGGCGAACGGCGGAATCATCACGGCGGGCAGCGACTATCACCACGAGAACATGGCGGGCACGGGCGCGATCCGCACGAAATATCTGCCGGGCGACGAAAAGGCGCTCGCCGACCTTTTAAGAAGCGGCGACTACCTTATGGACGTCGGCGGTTTGACTATTATACCGAGGGTTTTGTGATCGTATTATTCGTTCCTTTTCGCGAAAAGGAACCGAAAAGCCCCGCTTTTTGAAAAAAGCTCGGCAAAAACTTTTATAGCCGCGAAAGTAAACTTTCGCGGTGTTTTTTACAGCAAAAAACGCCGCGGAATCAATCCGCGGCATTTTTTATTATATAAGCACATATCAGGTCTCCGCGGATGGTTTCGGCGAAGGTTTTATAGCGGTGGTCGTCGGTTTTTCGAATATTTCCGCAGGCGTTTAAGGGTTTAAGCGTTCCGTTTTCGGAGATCACCGTGAAGAAGTGGGCGCCGTTTTTTAATTTTCGTTTGGCGTTCCATTGGAAAACTATATAGACGCCGTCGGTTTTGGTTTCTTCGAGGGTTTTTAAATCTTCGTAACGGATAACCGTATAGCCGTTTTCTTTAAAATAGCTTTCGACTGTTTTGGCGTTGACGCCGAAGGAAGCGCGTAGTATAAAGCCGCGGCGGCGCTCGAAATATGTTATCAGCTCGGTGAGCGTTTTTTCGGAGCCGAGCAGGAAGAGCGCGTTATAGACGGCGACGATGCCGCAGCCGTATTTCGCCATATCTTTATTCTTACAGCATTTTAAG